>CAZJUF010000056.1:0-11658 GCA_964549055.1 uncultured Hyphomicrobiales bacterium
TGCGGAGAGGTAGATAATTCAGGTTTCCCCATGCACACGGGTGCTCAATAGCGTCGCAACAGGCTTACCAGACGGCCTTGAATGTCTATTCTGTCGGGGCCGAAAATCCGGGTTTCATAGGCCGGATTGGCAGCTTCCAGTGCGATTGAATCGCCTTTGCGGCGCAGGCGTTTCAAGGTTGCTTCTTCGTCATCAATGAGAGCGACAACGATTTCACCACTATTGGCGGTGGTGCATTTTTGTAAAATTACTGTGTCACCATCAAAAATTCCCGCTTCAATCATCGAATCACCTTTGACTTCAAGCGCATAATGCTCGCCTGAGCCAATCATGTCGGGCGGCAGGGAAACCGTATTAGTATGGTCCTGAATAGCTGAAATTGGTGTTCCTGCGGCAATGCGGCCCATAATTGGTATGGAAACCATCTGATCGTCCACAGATGCCGCAGGTTCAAGCTTGCGAACCTTGCCAAGGCTGCCTTCGATAACACTGGGTGAAAAGCCGCGACCGCTACCAGCTGAGCCGGGGCCCATGGCCTGGGGCAGCTTGACAATTTCCAGTGCCCGGGCGCGATGGGCCAAACGGCGCAAAAACCCGCGTTCTTCCAGTGCGGTGATAAGCCGGTGAATACCGGATTTGGAGCGCAGGTCTAGCGCTTCTTTCATTTCCTCAAACGAAGGCGAAACACCGCTTTCCTTGATCCGCTCATGAATGAACATCAGCAGTTCATGTTGTTTACGAGTAAGCATTCTTTTCTCAGCCTTTCAGAATCATTTACAGGAACAAAAGCAAAACATATATACATGTTCTTCTTTAGTTCCACAAGTTTATTAAAAAAAACTGAATTATTGCAATTTTTCCAATGGCAGGTGCCGAGTGGATAGGCTTATTCTATATCGTTTTCTTGAGTGTTCAGACTGTTCTCGACGCTGTTGCTGCATGTTTCATCCATTATAGAAAATGTTTTCATGAAAAATTCCAAACCCAACAAATCCTTTGTCACGGCTCTTAAATGCTCCGTTACGGGGCAGACCATTGATCATGATCGCTACCATGGATTGTCTCCATGCGGGGCACCGCTGTTGGTGGACTATGATCTTGTCGCTTTGCGTGAAACGCTGGATCGTGACGAAGTGGCTTCGCGCCCGCCTGATATATGGATGTGGCGGGAACTTCTGCCAATGGAACCTGAAACCATACCCGTCAGCCTGGGCGAAGCTTTCACCCCTCTGGTTTCACTGGGACCAACAGGGCAGGTTTTGATCAAGGATGAGGGGCGCCTGCCAACGGGTTCTTTCAAAGCGCGTGGAATGGCAATGGCTGTTACCATGGCGCGGCATTTCGGTAAATCTGTATTGGCGGTTCCAACGGCGGGAAATGCCGGGGCTGCGGCTGCTGCATATGGCGCATCAGCAGGCATGGATGTTCATGTCTTCACACCCATAGATACACCTGATGTAACCGTTCGGGAAATCAGTTTCCATGGTGCAAAAATCACCCACGTCGATGGCCTGATTGATCTTTGCGGCAAACAGGCGCGCGCAGCCGTCGCCAAATTTGGCTGGCTTGATATGTCAACACTTGCCGAGCCCTATCGGTTGGAGGGCAAGAAAACAATGGGATTGGAATTGGCCCTGCAGTTTGGCTGGAGTCTGCCGGATGTAATTTATTACCCCACAGGTGGCGGCACCGGGTTCATTGGTATGTGGAAGGCTTTCAGGGAGCTTCAGGCACTGGGCTGGATAGGTGAAAAACTCCCGCGCATGGTGAGTGTGCAAACCACAGGCTGTAATCCGATCCAGGTGGCCTTTGAGGCCGGGCATGAAGATATTCAAACTGCCTTTTCCCCGGTTGATACTGTGGTTCCTGGCGTGCGCGTACCCAAACCCCTAGGCGGGCGGTTGATCTTGCAGGTGCTCCGGGAATCTGGTGGGCATGCCTGTGCGGTAACAGATCATATGGCTTTGTCCCGGCGTGATGAGATTGCCGCTAACAATGGTATTAGCTTGTGTCCAGAAGGCAGCGCATGTGTGGCAGCTTATTATGAAGATATAGCCGCCGGTCGGGTTTCCCCATCAGAAACTGTTGTAATTTTCAATACGGCTTCAGGTTTCAAATGGCCGATGCCTGGCGTCCAAATTGGGTGATGGCCCGGCAAATGCCCTAACAAAATAGGGGCAGGGCCTGGGCGAGGTCGCCTTTTTTTGCCGCTGGCGCGTGGGGTGCGCGGATCACCAGACAGTCGGCTCTGGACAGTCGTGATAGTAACGATGAGTCCTGTTTTCGAAACGGTGTGGCTATGGCGGGTTTTCCCTCTCTGTGATCGAGGCTGGCCCGCATAAACTCCTGACGCAGATCATTTGCCGGTAAATCGCATCCAAGTTCGATCGCGAAGGGTTTTTGCCTGTGATCACGTCCAAGGTAAGCGTCAATCACCGGTTTAACGAATATCTGGGTGCATACCATGGCCGAGACCGGATTGCCCGGCAGGCCCAAAACGCGCATAGGTCCACGTTGGCCAAACATCAAAGGCTTGCCCGGGCGCATGGCAATGCGCCAGAAATCAATCTCCACACCTTGTTGTTTTAAAATATCCTGGACAATATCATGATCGCCGACCGAGGCACCGCCAAGCGTTATCAGTAAATCTGCGCCTTCTGCTTTGGCCAGCGCCTGTATGAGGCTTTCCGGCGTATCGCGGGCTATGCCCAGATCAATAGCCTCGCCACCAAAGGCTTCAACGGCGGCCACAATACCGGGGCCGTTTGATGAAATAATCTGGTGCGGGGAGGGTGTCTGTCCAGCTGAGACAAGTTCATCACCGGTCGCAATAATGGCGACTTTGGGCTTCTTGCGCAGCGGCAGATGACTATGGTTCATGGCCGCTGCCAGAGCAATTTGCACCGGACCAATGGTGCAGCCTTGTTCAAGCAGAACATCGCCGGTTTTAAAATCAAATCCCAAAGGCCGGATGGCATTGCCAACTTTAGCGCTTTCCAGAACGGTGATTGCTTTACCGTCAGTGCTGGTGTTTTCCTGAATGACAACGCAATCGGCACCTTGTGGCACCACGCCGCCGGTGAAAATTCTTACCGTTTGTCCGGTGCCAACGCTGCCAGAAAAAGCTGAACCAGCCGGTGCTTCGCCAATTCGCTCAAGTATTGCTGGAACGGATGCGACATCCTCGGCACGAACGGCATAACCATCCATGGAAGAAGCAGCAAAAGGCGGTTGATTGAGGTTGGCGCTCAAGGCAGAGGCGAGTATACGGCCTGATGTCTGGGCCAGGGGCACCATTTCAGCTGCCAGCGGGGTGATGTTATCAACAACACGCGCAATCGCTTCATCGAGGGGGAGCAGGCTCATAATTTAAATGTACCTGATTTGCCGCCGGTTTTCTCTACCAGTTTTAAATCCGTTATAATGATGCCGCGATCAACCGCCTTGACCATATCATAGATGGTAAGACAAGCGATGGAGGCAGCTGTCAGCGCTTCCATTTCAACACCGGTCTGGCCGGATACCTTTACCAGCGCTCTAACGTCTATGGCATTTTCTGCTTCGTTGGGTTCAAGCTCGACGGTAACTTTGGTGATCGCCAGTGGATGGCACAGTGGCACCAGATCAGACGTGCGCTTGGCGGCCATAATACCGGCTATGCGGGCGACACCGAGCACGTCGCCTTTCTTTGCCCGGCCTTCCAGGATAAGCGCCAGGGTTTCAGGCTTCATCAAAACCCGCCCCGTGGCAATGGCGGTTCTGTCGGTGACGGCCTTGTCAGATACGTCAACCATATGAGCGTTGCCGTGGTCATCAATATGGGTGAGCTTGGGCGAGGTCATGATTGCGCGGCCTGTTCTTTGGCAGGTTGGTTCGTCCCCAAAAGTTCGCGGGTTGCTTCGGCCACATCTTCGCAACGCATCAGGCTCTCGCCCACAAGGAACGTGTTGATGTTGTATTCTTTCAGATGCTCGATGTCAGCAAGCGTTGAAATTCCGCTTTCACTGACCACCAGATAATCATCTGCAAGGTAGGGTGCAAGACGTTCTGTATAGTAAAGAGAAACTTCAAATGTTTTTAGATTACGGTTGTTTATGCCGATAAACCTAGTTTTCAGTTCAATTGCGCGCTCGAGTTCTTCCTCATTATGAACTTCGACCAGAACATCCAGCCCCCAGCTTATTGCAGCATCTTCGAGTTCGCGTGCCTGATTATCACTGAGTATGGCCATGATCAGCAAAATACAATCGGCACCCATGGCGCGGGCCTGGGCGATCTGGTAGACATCAAGCATGAAGTCTTTGCGTAATATTGGCAGGTCGACGGTTTTGCGCACGGCGCGAACGAAACTGTCTTCACCTTGAAATGACGGGCCATCGGTGAGGATGGAAAGGCATGTTGCACCGCCATTGCGATAGGCTTTGGCCAAAGACGTCGGTTTGAAATCGGCGCGAATAATGCCTTTTGACGGACTGGCTTTCTTAATTTCCGCGATCAATCCATATCGACCCTCCGCACGGGCTTTTTCCAAAGCGGCGATAAAGCCGCGCGGTGGCATTGAGGCTTCAGCCATATCATCAAGCTCGGTGGGCAACACGGTCGCCTTGGCGGCTGAGATTTCGCGGCGTTTGTAGGCAGCGATCCTATCGAGAATGTTGGCCATTATGCGCCCTCGTTTGACGTTGAAATCAGAGTATTGAGCGCTTTTTGAGCGCTTTGGTCATCGATTGCCTGTTCGGCCTTGCGTGCACCGGCATTGAGGTCTTCAGCTTTGCCGCACATTACCAGTGCTGCGGCGACATTGAGAACGACGATATCGCGATAAGCACCTTTCTCGCCGTTCAGCAGGGCGCGTAAGGCATCGGCATTATACTCAGGATCACCGCCTTTTAAATCTTTGAAATCGGCAAGGGGCAACCCGGCTTGCTCAGGGGTTACGTCGAATGTGGTGATGGTGCCGTCTTTCAGTTGTGCTACGTGCGTGGGGCCGGTTGTGGTCATTTCATCCATACCATCGTGGCCGTGCACGACCCAGGCTGCTTTGGTGCCGAGATTTTTCAACACATGGGCCAGCGGTTCAACCCAGTCTTTGTCAAAGACGCCAATTAACATACGATCTGTCCCGGCGGGGTTTGATAAAGGCCCGAGAAGATTGAAAATTGTGCGTGTACCCAACTCGACCCGCGTTGGACCAACAAAGCGCATGGCAGCGTGGTGGTTAGGGGCGAACATGAAGCCGACACCTGCATTTTCGATGCACTGGGAGATTTGCTCGGGCGAAATATCGAGATTGATTCCCAGAGCAGCCAGAATGTCACCGGCACCTGATTTGGAGGATAAAGCGCGATTGCCGTGCTTGGCGATTTTGAGGCCACAGCCTGCGGCCACGAACACGGATGCTGTGGAAATATTATAGGTGCCGGTGCCGTCTCCACCGGTGCCGACAATGTCTATGGCGTCGTCAGGTGCATCAACACGGGTCATTTTATCCCGCATCACTTCGACTGCACCGGTGATTTCGTCAATGGTTTCGCCGCGCACGCGCAAGGCCATCAAAAACCCACCGATTTGCGACGGTGTTGCTTCGCCAGACATTATCACATTGAATGCCGTGCGCGCTTGTTCCCGTGTGAGGCTGGTAGCGTCGGCTACAATGCCAATAAATTGCTTTAAATCCGCCATTACGCGCACCTGTATCTTCGTTGATTGATTGGGAGAAACATTACTTTGGTTTGTGGCAAATTTCCAGCGCTGTGTCGAGATATGGTTTAGCGAGCTGCAATCTCCAGAAAATTCTTTAGCAACTGGTGGCCGTGTTCGGTGGCGATGCTTTCGGGGTGAAACTGCACACCGTGGAGGTCGTATTGCCGGTGTCGCAACCCCATGATGATACCGTCATCGCTGGTGGCGGTGATCTCAAGACACTCGGGAAAGCTGTCACGCTCCACGGTGAGGGAATGATAGCGGGTGGCTTTGAAGCCGTTTTCCAGACCGGCAAACACCGAACGCTGCTGATGATTGATGGCGCTTACTTTGCCATGCATCGCGGGCGTTTGCACTATTTTACCACCATAAACCTGACCAATAGCCTGATGGCCGAGACAAACGCCTAAGATGGGGCAGGTCGGGCCCAGTTTTTCGACCAGTTCCATGCAAATTCCAGCTTTATCGGGTGTGCACGGGCCTGGCGACAGGATGATGGCATCAGGGTTGGCGCTGCGCACCGTTTCCACGTCTATCTTGTCATTGCGAAAAACGCTTGTTTCAGCGCCAAGCTCGCCGAGGAAATGATAAAGGTTGTAGGTGAAGCTGTCGTAATTATCGATGAGTATCAGCTTTTGTGCCATCACGTCCTCCTAGTTTGATTTTATCTTGTGGCTGCTGGAAAACCGAACAGCTTCTTCGGCCGCTGTAATGGCGGCGCGCGCCTTGTTGCAGCATTCCTTGTGTTCGAGCTCAGGAATTGAATCAGCTACCACACCGGCACCGGCCTGAATATACATTTTACCGTCTTTGATAATGGTGGTGCGCAAGGCTATGCAGGTATCCATGTCCCCATTGGCGGAAAAATAGCCGACACACCCGGCATAAATGCCACGGCGCTCTTCTTCCAGTTCATCAATTATCTCCATGGCGCGTACTTTTGGTGCGCCACTAACGGTTCCGGCAGGAAAACCGGCAACCAGCGCCGAGATTGCATCATGTTTTTCGTCCAACTCGCCTTCGACGTTGGATGAGATATGCATGACATGGGAGTAATATTCCAGGCTGAATTTGTCCGTGACATTAATGCTGCCGATTTTGGCGACGCGGCCAACATCATTGCGGCCAAGATCGAGCAACATCAAATGTTCGGCCAGCTCCTTGGGGTCATTGATCAACTCGTCGGCCATGGCACGGTCATCAGCCGGTGAGTGCCCGCGCCTGCGGGTGCCGGCGATGGGGCGGATGGTAACTGTTCCTTCGCGCACACGCACCAGTATTTCCGGGCTGGAACCAATCACGGCAAAATTGCCAAAATTGAGATAAAACAAAAACGGTGATGGATTGACCCGGCGCAAAGCGCGATAGAGGGCAAACGAGGGCAGGGTGAAGGGAATTTCAAAGCGCTGTGACAACACCACCTGAAATATGTCACCGGCGGCAATATACTCTTTTGCCCGCTCGACCTTGTCCATATAGGCCTGCTTTGACATGTTGGAGACCGGTGCAACATCTGAAGAACTCTCGCCGCTGTAATTTGCGGTGGCGTAATCAAGCGGGGCGGCGAGCTTGTCGAGGATACCGGATAATCTGGTGCAGGCGAGATCATAAGCCTGAGCTGCTGTTACCTCGCTCTTGGGCCAGACGGGCGTCAAGACAATGATTTCGTCTTTGACGGCATCAAAAACCGCCATGATGGTGGGGCGGATGAAAATTGACTGAGGCAGACCGAAGACATCCGGGTTGGAATCTGGCAAATCTTCCATCTGGCGCACCATGTCATAATCAAGATAGCCAAAAACACCCGATGCCATAGGCGGAAGCTCAGGAGATAGATCAATTCGTGATTGCGCCAGTAAGGAGCGCAGACCTTCCAGGGGCGCTTCGTCGCTGGGCTCAAAACTGTTAAGGTCAGTGGTGGCAGAGGTGTTGATTTCGACCCTGTCCTCAACGACCCGCCAGATAATATCTGGATCAAGACCGATGATGGAATAACGCCCGCGCACCGCACCACCTTCAACGCTCTCAAGCAGAAAACTATAGGGCCGGTTGGCGCCGAGTTTTAACATGGCGGAGACCGGTGTTTCCAGATCAGCAATCAACGTTGTCCACACCACCTGAGGCTTAGCCATATCAAAGGTGGTGGAAAAATCATCTATATCGGGAGCGGTCTTCATATCAAAACTCTGTTAGCATATGTGAAGATGCTGATGTGCGGAAAATACGAATTGAGCATAGGGATAAAAACCCAACAACCTCAACTTGATCGTTGGGCTAAACGGGTTTTACACTATTGCCGAAAAAGCCTCAATGACTATGATCTCCAGCGCCATGGAAGGGATCTTCTGCCCCAGCGGCACCACCACTTGAGACCTGTTCCCACACACGTTGATTGATGTCGATATTGGTATCCTGGCGTAAAGCCAGTTCGTAGTGCCGCATCAGATTGCCGCCCAAGGAGGTTGTTAAAAACCCGTCAAGGGCTTTTACATCAGGCGAGGCGCTGTCATAGCTGGGGACTGAGATACTGGATACTTTGAAAATAATTCGAGTGTCATCCTCACTTGAGCTGGCGCTGGCGATTTCATCTTCGTCTGACTGGAAGATTTTGGCGACGGTGATCTGTGATATGGCACCGTCATTATCAAAGCGCGTCAATTCTTTCGACGTTTTGACTTTCCCACCTATTTCCGAGGCGACTTTCAAAAAACTGTCTCCTGCCTGCAGTCTTTCAACCAGTGTTTTGGTAAAAGCATCCAGGTTTTTCTGCTTTTTATCGGCCTTCCACCGGGCGACAACATCTGATCTAGCACTGTCTAAAGTGCGATCTGCCACCGGAATGACTTTATCAACATTGAACCAGATGAAGCCATTGCCGGCAGTTTCAATCGGTGTGATTTCTTCATCAACATCGCTCTCGAAAACCTGTGGCAACAATACTGTTGGTTCGGGCAAGTCGTCGATTTTTACACCATTATCATCATTGCCGTTTCTGTCGATCAAATCGATGTTAATGGCGTTCAATGTAAGTTTTTTAGCTATTTCATTTAAATTCGCACCACCAGCGCGTTCGTCTTCAATCGTATCGTGCAAGTTGAGGATTTCATCTTGGGCTCGCTCCAGTGCGATGGCGGATTTTAACACATCGCGCACAGCTTCGAGCGGTGCCAAACCACCTTTTTCGATTGATTTTACATAAAGCAGGGCAACAGAAAGAGATCCTTCGACGGGATCGCTGATTTTGCCTTCGGGAAGCGAGAAGGCTGCGTTTGAAATGAGCGGATCAACGATTTCGGCTCTCGTCACCAGACCAAGCGTCAGATCGCTGTCTTTCATGCCACGTGACTTGGCCAGAGCCCGGTAATTATCAAAAGTTGTGAGATTTGTGCGGGCCTTTTCAGCGTCTTCCTTGCTCGGGAAGGTGATTTGTAAAACCTCGCGCTTTTCTTCGCGCTTAAATTGATCTTCGCGCGCGGCGTAAGCTTTGGCGATGTCTTCTTCTGTCACTTCTATGGTGTCGGCAACGTCACCAGGTTTAAGTGTAAGCACGGTGATTTTTCGAAATTCCGGTGATTTGAACAAGGATTTATTCTGGTTAAAATATTCGCTTAATTCAGAATCCGTAGGCTCTCCGATTGCCCCGGCGGCTGAGGCTGGAATTTCAATATAATTGACCTGACGTTTTTCTGATTGATACTTGAACAGGGTTTTCAGCAAAAACTCAGGGGGTTTGATGCCGGTATCTATGATGCGGCCAATCTGCCCGCGCAAAAGTGCGCTTCTTTGAGAGGCTACATAAAACTGCTCGCTAAGGCCACTTTGCAACAAGGCGCTTTGAAACTGTGACCGGTTGAAATTACCTCTGCCATCAAGGAAGGAGGGATTGTTGGCAATGCTTTCGGCGATCGCTTTATCGGGCACTTTCAGGCCAAGTTCTGCAATATGGTTATCGAGGGCGGCCTGGCCGACCAGGCGAGAGAGAACCTGTTGGTCAAGACCAATGGCGCGGGCCTGCTCGGGATTGATATTGCGGCCCAACCGTTGCGACATAACCCGCATTTCGGTGCGGAGCACGCGTTGAAATTCAGATGCGGATATCTCCGTTTTACCAACAGTGGCCAAAGCACTTCCGCGATTGCCGGTAAAAATATCCGCAATGCCCCAAACAGCGAAACTTGCAACCAAAAGACCAATAAAGATTTTGGCTATCCAGCCGCCGGTTGCGTTGCGTAGCATTTCCAACATTATTTTGTCCTATCAATTCACTTTATAGCGTGGCTGTTTTTCGGATTTTTTCCAGCCAGCGCAAACTATTTTGCTAAAAACACCTGTTTAACCGCAATTCCGATTTGGCCAAAGGTCAATTTTTCGAATTTTCTTTTGTTTTTATCATGATTTTTGTATGCAAGGCACGATAATATTGCAGATCATCAAGATTCGTATTCAAGATTTTATTACCGGAAATTCTTAGAGGGGAATTATGGCCGTAAACAGACCAAAACCGCTGGTGGCGGGAAACTGGAAGATGAATGGCCTCAAAGGGGCGAAAAAAGAGCTCGCCTCATTGGTCAAGAGTGTGACCGGTGCCAAATCCAAACCTGGATGTGACATTACGATATGTCCGCCAGCCACCATATTGAGCCTGTGTGCCGATACAGTCAAAGGCAGCGGCATTAAATTGGGGGGGCAGGACTGTCATACGGAAGCATCCGGTGCCCATACCGGTGATCTTTCAGCCGAAATGTTGAAAAATGCCGGTGCACGGGCCTGTATTGTCGGGCATTCCGAGCGCCGCACCGATCACGGTGAAAGCAGTTCAGAGGTAAAACTTAAAGCCGAAGCTGCTCATCGCGCCGGATTAATGGCTATTATCTGCCTCGGCGAAACCGCGGATGAACGCTCTTCAGGTAAAACGATAAAAATTGTCGGTCAGCAACTCAAAGCATCACTTGCCGAGAGTGCAGATCACAAGAATACTGTTATAGCCTATGAGCCGGTGTGGGCGATTGGTACGGGAAATACTCCTACAGTGGCCGATATTGCAAAGGTGCATGGCTATATCCGCAAACGTCTGATAGCGCTGTTGGGGGATGACACAGGTTCAAAAGTCAGAATTCTTTATGGCGGATCGGTTAAACCTTCGAACGCTAAAGAGCTGATGGGTATTGATAATGTCAATGGCGCGCTGGTCGGCGGGGCCAGTTTGAAGGCTAAAGATTTTCTGGGTATTATAGCGGCCTATTAAAAACCCCGGTAAACAGAGGGCTTGAACCCCCGGCAGTGACACAACATATGAATGATATTGCTGTTTTAAGTGAAACGCTTTCAATTTGTCATCTAATCGGGTAAAAGCCGGTCAGGTTTTGAAAAGACTGAAGGACAACAACCAAAATGAGCGTAGTTATTCTCGTTATCCACCTGATGATCGCCATAGCTTTGGTGGGATCTGTATTGTTGCAACGTTCTGAAGGCGGTGCTCTTGGCATCGGCGGCGGCGGCGGTGGTGGCGGTGGGTTTATGTCAGGTCGTGGTGCTGCCAATGCATTGACGCGGACCACAACAATTCTGGCTTTTGCTTTTTTTGTAACCAGTATCACGTTGACTTTGCTGGCCCGCAACGCTGACGCACCTTCTTCGATATTTGACGGGGTTGCGCCGACACAACAATCCGGCGCGCCGGCAAGCGGCAACCAGCCTGCGAACAACGCCGTTCTGCCTAATATCGGCGCACCGAAAGTACCGAGTGGTCCGGAAGTTCCGGTGTCGCAGTAAAATCGGACTTGTTCCACAATAAGGCAGTGGCAAAACAGATATTTCTGGTTGGCCTGATGGCTTACCGTGTATATGAGTGTACGGGAGTAGCAAATCGGTGTTGAAAACTCCGGTTTGTTACATTTTCCTCAATTCGAATCATTTCAGATAGGCTTATTCTGCAAGCCCATGGCGCGATATATA
>CAZJUF010000057.1:0-11645 GCA_964549055.1 uncultured Hyphomicrobiales bacterium
CCATCAAAAACAAAGGTACTGTCTTTTGGAAGAGAGTATTGAGGAATGGATCCCCGGGACAAGCCCGGGGATGACGGAGAAGGGTGGGTTTTGTAACCTACTAATTGACCCCGGATAAAACGAAAAAACCCGGCTCAATTCAATCGAGCCGGGTTTGATATCGGGTATCTGAAAAAGCCTTCAGTTATGCTGCTTCTTCTTCATCAGCAGCTTTTGCCGCTTCTTTTTCAGCGGCAATCTTTTCTGCTTTTTGAGCACTTTCTTCAAGCACGGCTTCAATTTCTGAAATACCGTCGGCATCACTCAGTTCTTTCACCACAGCAACTTCACGCGCCATGCGGTCCAGAGCGGCTTCATAGAGCTGGCGTTCTGAATAAGACTGCTCGGGCTGGCGGTCGGATCTGAACAAATCACGCACCACTTCAGCAATCAGGACGAGATCGCCGGAGTTGATCTTTGCTTCATATTCCTGGGCCCGCCTCGACCACATTGTGCGTTTGACACGTGCACGCCCCTTGAGGGTCTTCAATGCCTGTTCAACCGCTGTAAGATCAGAAAGTCTGCGCATGCCAACAGAATCTGATTTAGCTGTGGGGACGCGAAGCGTCATCTTGTCTTTTTCAAAATCAATGACATAAAGTTCCAGCTTTGCACCGGCAATTTCCTGATCTTCAATTCTGATGATTTTACCAACACCGTGCGCTGGATAGACAACATAATCGCCAGTTTTGTATGTGGAATTCTTGGTTGTTTTTTTCTGTGCAGCCATACTTTTAATTCACCCTTTTAGATTTGTCAGGCCCCGGCCAACGGCAACTCAACATCAAAGCAGCATCTCGCATCAAAAACGCCAGTTGCCCCAATCAATTGCTTGCCGATAAATATTTAAACCGTGTTTACTTTCAAATGCCGGTCAGTCTCTTCCTGAGATCTGAATATTTGAGCAATCTTCTCCGGAGCTTAGATACGATGTGAGCCGTAAAAAAAAGCCCGTGCCCAAACAGGACCAGCTTTATATCAAATAGAGCCTCTCTCTATATTCCCAACATGTATAACACAAAATTAGCTAAAAGAAAAGCGCAGTGATTTCAAAGCTTCATCAGGCTTAACGAAGGTCAAATCTCAATCGCCTTCGCCGGGCTTGGGGGAGAAGTATTTTTCGAATTTACCGGTCTCACCATCAAACTTTTCAGCTTCGGGCGGCTGTTCCTGTTTGAGAGTGATGTTGGGCCAGACATCGGCATATTCGGCATTAATCTCGATCCATTTTTCCAGACCGGAATCAGTGTCCGGCTTGATCGCTTCGGCCGGGCATTCAGGTTCGCACACACCACAATCGATACATTCATCAGGATGGATGACGAGCATGTTCTCACCCACATAAAAGCAATCTACCGGGCATACTTCCACGCAATCGGTATATTTACACTTGATACAGTTGTCGGTGACGACATAGGTCATTAAGGGTCTCCTGAATCACACCAAGGATTCAATTCTACTGATAAATAGGGATTGATTTAAAACCTGCAAGAGCCCTTATGCGCCACGATCCATAAGGGCGTCAATCTCTCTGCGCTGTTTTTTCGTCGGCCGCCCTGCACCTTCCTCGCGCTGGCCTGATGTGGCCGCTTTTCGTGCCTCTTTGGTTAGGGGAATTTCAACTGGAGAAAGATCGTGGTAAAGCGTCATTGCCTCAACAGAAGGCCCGCGTCTTGCACCAATTGCGGCAACCTTCAAAACTTTCACTTTTTTGTTGGCAACAAAGGTGATTGTGTCATCAACCTGAACCAGATGACTGACTTTGGTTATGCGCGTGTTGTTAATTCGAATATGCCCTGAAGTCACCATTTTTGCCGCCAGCGTGCGCGTTTTGAACTGGCGCGAGAACCACAGCCATCTGTCAATGCGCTGGTGAGCTTCAGTCATGACATTCAGTTATCTTTGCCTTGGGTTTTTTCGAGTGTTTTTCTCAATTCAGCCAGTGCCGCAAAAGGTGAATCCTTGAGGTCAGGCATCTTTTTCTCAGGTTTTGAACGCTTGTTGGCCGAGCGGTTCGGTGCGGGCTTCCTGCCCTGAGTGTTCCGCTTTGCGCGTTTGTCCCTATTCTGGCCGGATGGTTTTTGCCGGTTTTTTGCCGGTCGTTTTGGTAACCAGACTTCCAGCGTTGTCTCTTGTGCTTCTACTGGCGCAGGGGCATCACTATCATCAGCCGCTTTGCTCTCAACCGCATCATCGTTAATCGCGGGCGCAGGTGGCGTGTCCTCTACAGGTGCTACAGATACAACAGGTGGCACAGGTTGGGTGACTGTGCGCTGCTCCATGCGATAGCCCAGGGTTTGCAAAATGGCAGTAAAGTCCTCGCCGGAACAACCAACCAGAGACATCATATCAGCGGTTACGCTAAATCCGCCGCGTTCAATCGAACCGGCGGGTCTCTCGTCGCCCTCTTTTTCCGGTTTCCAGAAAATCAACACCCTGATCATATCTGCAACACGCTCAAGCATATCAATTCGCACAGCACGTTTGCCGCATTGCCTGAAGCCCACGGATTGATAAAACCCGGCTGGTATGGTCTGGTCAGCGACAACAGAAGTCAGGCCCTGTTGGGGTGGCTGGGGTATGTCGTCAAGAGACATCTGGGTGCTTTTCGCCTGGTTTAACGCCCACAGTAACATCGTCCATCTGACGGCAGCGGGTTTGAGCAGTGCGGGGCAAAAAACATGGTAGGCACCGAAACGTACACCATATTTGCGCAGCTGTTTTCGTAAATTTTGATCCAGCAACTTGATGTCAGCGGCAACATCTTCGCGTTTTAAAACGCCGAGTTCTTCGCATAATCTAAACGCCACACCGCGGCCAAGGCCCTCGATATCTTCAGCCGTTGACAGATTGACGAGAGGTTCGAGATGTTTGGCGATCTGGGCGTCAACATAGGTTGTCAGGCGTTTTTGCACGCGCTCGCGCTCATGCCCGGACAATTGTTCGTCGGCAAAGATTTCAATATCAGGTTTGAGAATAGTCGTCCCGGCCTGAAGCCGGGCAATGACGTGTTCGCGCCAGATGATCTTGCCGGTACCATCAAAGGAAATATGGCTATCTTCGCATTTGGCAAATTCGTCAGCTCTTTCAGCTATTTTTTCCGCCGCAGCCTTTAAAGATGCCGCTCGCAGCGCTTTTTCCTGGGCACCACCCGCATGGGTATCGGCAATGAAACGAAACCCGTCAAGCCGGCCAACAAATTCGCCTTCGACTTGAATTTCACCTGCGGTATTTATTTCAGCCATCAAATTGTCCTTCTCACGCAACCGGCGCATAAGAACACTTGTTCTTCTGTCAATAAACCGCTGGGTAAGTTTTTCATGCAGGGCATCGGAAAGCCGTTCTTCTATTGCCCGGGTATTTTCGCGCCATTTGTCAGCATTGTCCAGCCAGTCGCCCCTGTTGGCAACAAAGGTCCAGGTTCTGATGTGCGCAATTCTTGTTGCCAGCGTGTCAATGTCACCATCGGTTTTATCGGCGTAATCCAGCTGTTGCTGCAACCAGTCTTCAGGAATGACGCCGCTGTCAGACATGAGGAACTTGAAAACCGAGGCCAGTAACGATGCATGATCATTGCTGGTGGTATTGCGGTAATCGGGAACCTGGCAGACCTGCCACAGCCTGTCGATAGCGGCGGGATTTGTTGCCATGTCGATAATCGCACTATCGCGGGCAAGCGTTTCTAAGGCGAGCACATCACCGGCAGCCCTGGCTTTGGTAAAGCCGGGCAGGTCGGGTGATTGCGCCAGACACCGGTTAAGATTTGCAAGCGAGGAATAATCCAGCTTGGTCGAGCGCCATTGCAAACGCTTTAACGGATCAAACCTGTGATTTTCAATCTGCTGCACCACATCCCCGTCCAACGCAGCTGCATCACCGGTAATGCCAAAAGTGCCGTCATTCATGTGGCGACCGGCGCGCCCGGCAATCTGCGCCAGTTCAGCTGGCATCAAATCGCGGCTGCGGCTGCCATCGAATTTGCGTGTTGCGGCAAAGGCAACATGGCCCACATCCATGTTCAGCCCCATGCCAATGGCATCCGTTGCCACCAGAAAATCCACCTCGCCCGATTGATAAAGGGCAACTTGAGCATTGCGGGTGCGCGGGCTCAACGCCCCCATGACAACGGCAGCGCCACCGCGCTGGCGGCGGATGAATTCAGCAATCGTATAAACCGCTTCACTGGAGAATGCGACAATGGCACTGCGCCGTGGCATGCGGGTAATTTTCTTCTGCCCACCATAAGAGAGTTGGGAAAAGCGCGGCCGGGTAATGAAATTGGCGGCAGGTAAAATCTGTTGCAACAAAGGCCGGATGGTTTCCGCCCCCAGCAGCATGGTTTCGCGCGTGCCGCGCCAGTTCAGCAATCTATCGGAAAAAATATGACCGCGTTCTTCATCACCGGCCAGCTGCACTTCATCAATGGCGATAAACTCAACCTCGACACTGCGCGGCATCGCTTCGACGGTGCAGATATAATATCGCGGAGCTTTGGGGACAATTTTTTCCTCCCCGGTAATCAGCGCAACCGCACCGCTGCCTTTAATGTCCACAACCCGGTCATAGATTTCGCGCGCCAGCAAACGCAGGGGCAGGCCAATCATGCCGCTTGCGTGACCCAGCATTCGTTCAACCGCCAGATGGGTTTTGCCGGTATTGGTCGGGCCCAGAACGGCGGTTACATGGCGGCCGCGTGAATTTGCGCTTTGGTGGTGTATCTCGGTCATCAGCACCGTTTGATGTTATTTTTGACGGTATGCCACCTTCATGGGTTGTTGGAAATGTGAATGCAAGCAGGAAAGTGCCATGAGATTAACGATGAGGCAATATGTTTCAATTTGACACAATATTGCAACAGCCCGTTAAGCTGTGGAACGCCAACGGAACAAAATGTGACCGAATCACTTACCTGCACAGATTCAGGGTTTGTTCACGGCTATATGTAGATGAAAATCCATTTGTGGTATCGAAACGGCTGGCTAAACACCTGTTTCAACTGAAATTCGGTACCCAAAGGTTAATTTTGCCGGTGAGGGTATGATGAATTAGTTAATCGCCCACCGGCAAATTCACGTTAAGATTGTTAGCAACTGGAATGCACCATGAACAAAGGGTGCCCGAATCACTGACCGGCGAACTTTCATGTTTCGTTCATGGCTAAATGTAGCGGGGGTCGGAAATTTTTTCCGCATTGTTGCAAGGTTTTGCATAAACCGCCGGGTCTAGGTGGCAATCAATGGTGCGAAAATTAACCCCGATGTGCCGATTTGATACAGCCGATCACCACCTCTGCTAACCCGCGCCAAAAATGTCTTAACGCAGAGCGCTAAGAGGTTGACCGTTGATGCGGCCTTTGGTGATAACAACGCCCACAGAGGCCCAGTTAATTGTTCCCGTTGCTTTTACAGGTATAAATATGGGTCCGTTCTTTGAGCCGGCTTTTATGGGCGCAAACCAGATTGTATAGGCGGGTGTTGGTTTGGTGCGGTGGGCCTTCATGCGCTTTTTCGAGTATCCAGCGATGGGGATATTGGTAAAGGAGCATTTGTGCGCCGGGCCGAAATAAGCTCCGGCCTCACCTTTTCGCAACTCTTCCTTACCCAGATATTCCAGCTTGAAGTCAAAAATCTTGCGACCGTCAAAAGATCTGATTTTATTGCGGCACAACTTATCGGCTGAAAATGTAATGGCAACCAGCGCCGACAACGGATCGGGATAACCGGGTTTGAGAAACTTGTCGATTGAGGCCTGTCTGGTTTTATTGGGCTGCGGCAACACATCAATTTTCTGCTGGTTTTTTTTCAACCACATAATATTGGCGGTTTTCTGTTTCTGGCCTTTTTCAGTTCGCGATTGAAATTCTTCCGGCAGCGTCCGTTTGGCACCAAGTGTCCCGCGCGCACCAAGATATGTAATACTTTTTGAAAATATGCTGGCAACACCTTTGGTGCTCAGGCGTGATCTTACCAGATAGGATTTTTGATCAAACGTTAAGTCGAACGTAGCTTCCAGGATGCGAATACCGGCACCGGTGAAATCATATTCCAGGTTGAGCTTGTTTTCACTTGTCTGGGCTGTGGCCGCACTCGTCGACATGAAGAGCCCAAGTAGCACAATTGAACACAAAGTCGGGGAGGTCGTGACGGGGTTGGTCATACGCAAATCTATTCCACCAAATTGAAAAATACAATTTGATGTTAAAGTGCGGCGACTTTTTGTCCATTTAAATACAACCGGCGGATACTTATTTCTGCCATGCCAAATGGTGTTGGCAGGCGGCCTTTTACCGGAATGAGCAGACCGGTTGACCCTATCGGCGTTAGCCAGATTTCAATTACGTTGTTTTTTGGTGGTTTTTTTGTACCCGGTTTTGGTGGTGAATACCCGGCGATCGGCTCAACTTTGATCTGGCAAACAAGCACCGGACCATCGAAGCCGCGAATTTTACGGTCAGATTTTTTGGCCACGATGCTGGATATCTTCAGATTGTAGCGCATACGGCCATCAAACACCGGCATCAGGCGCTGACAGTTGTCCGGTGACAGGGTGTTAAGGTCTTTCTTGACCGGCAGGAACAATGCGCTCAGCGGATCAACTGTGTTCTTCAGATGCGCTGGCTTCAGGGCTATTCTGCGACGGCTGGGGAAAAACGGCGGGGTGGCCGAAACCGCGGCTTTGCGGTTGGCGCTGTAGTCGATTTTGATCGAGCGCAAACTGTTGGCAGTGCCATATTCGGTGCTGTAACGCTGAGGTATCATGGTCGCGTTTGTCAGGGTGCCGTAGGTTTTAACGTCTACCCGAAAACCAACCAGGCTTTTAAGAACTCCGCTGAGGGAGCCTGATGCGGCAATGTTATAGGCTTGTTGGGTCAGGGCAATTTGCATTTTTGCCGAGCCCACATAGATACCACCCAGCGTCGCTTTGTATTGAATTGATATTTGCGTTGGTTTTTGCGGTTGCGCCAATGAGTGCGTGGGCAAGGTGAGTGGCACCAGACCCAGACAGAATACCAGACCAACTTTCTTATATGCCTGACCCGGCTTACTCATTCACTCAACCTCAACAAAATAAACCACTCAATTAACCATAACCTGCGCCCCAAGCCTGCTGATATGCCTATGAAACTACCCATAAACTGGCTATAAGAGGCCGTGAAGCGATCATAGAATCACTTGAAAAGGTTAACTTTCACTGTCGCTTTTGAAGATTGTTACCAACGCACGCTTGACCCGGGGCCAAGAGAGACTTATAGGTGTGCCAAATATTATCAATTACCAGCTAAATCAGTGATTGCCTGATCTGGCTTATCAGGTGCTGAACTTGGGTTCAGGCACCTAGATCTATGGAGAATACTATGGCACGGCGTTGTGAATTGACCGGCAAGGATGTGTTGACCGGAAATAATGTCAGCCACGCGAAAAACAGAACCCGTCGCCGGTTTTTACCAAACCTGTGTGAGGTTAATCTGTTGAGTGATGCGTTGGGTCAAAAAATCAGATTGAGAGTAACAGCCCACGCCCTGCGTACGGTCGAACATCGTGGCGGTCTGGATGCGTTTTTACTGAAAGCGCGTGATGGTGAACTTTCCCTCAAAGCCCGCCGCTTTAAGCGCCGCCTGGTAAAAGCTCAGATTGCTTCTTAACAGCGCCTAGCGTTTCAACATCATCTTTCTTCGTTATTTTGGCAATGCGAATTGCAACAGCAATGTGCGCTGGAATACGTTGAAATTATCATCCGAGATCAACGTCAGTCGCACTTCGCCATTGGCGGCACGGTGCGAGGCCAGACCTTCCATATTATCGATTGTGTTTCTTTGATCGGTTTGCAGTAATATCTCGCCATCCAGCACAGCGCCGGGTTTGATATCCGCAGTATTTATTCTGCGCAGACGCATCTTGACCCCACCCAGAATGCTGAAATACCGCTCCAGAATAATCAGTTCATTGTCCGGCGTAATGGTCAGGTCGGTAACGTCAAAATCACCAGATCGCTTGACGGTGAAACGCCCCGGTGTCGGCCCGCCGATGAGCCAGCCGATAATATTTCCGTTGGCGTCTAAAAACCGTTCGGAAATTGCAATAATGGTTCCGCCCAGCAACGTACCTGTTGGAAAGCGGCCAACTGATTCGAGTTCCTTGTTGCGGCGCGCTTTTTTGGCTTCTTGCGGCAGAGATATGGTTTTCTCACGCGCCATCATGCCTTTTTTACCAAACTTATATTTGCCAATGCGTTGTTTACGCTCAAAGGCTACCAGGAGTTTCCCCTCCACCCCTTTGGCACCAAAGGGTGCCACCGATTCAGCATCGAAACGGGATTTACCTTTGAATGGATGGCCGCGGCGATCAAGTAATGGTGCTATTTTGACGTTGGAAACGCTGGCCAGTCTTTGGTTTTCATAACGAATATCACCGGTTACCCACATGCCTTTATCTGATACGGCGATAAACTTGATACCATCCAGTCCGGTTGCGATACCTGACAGGCCGCCAAAATCTTCATCTGAAGCAATGATTTCAATGCCGCCACGCCATAGTAGTTTGCCAAAAGTCGTTTGAGCCTTGTTCAAAAGGTTGAAATTGACCGGGACGGATTTAACCGTAATGGTGCGGGCCTTGGGGATTGAGTTTGAATACAGCGGCGGTGGAAATGCCAGTGAAAAGCCGATTGAGAAAATCATTCCCAGCAAAATCCGGGGTATCAATCTTCTCGCGGATTTTGGCCGGACCTGAGGGGATGTCATGATCCAGCGGATCGTTTCGGTCTCGTTGTGCGAGCGTTGCGCGAAGATGTCGGGTTTTCTTCAAACAACTCGGCCAGCTTGTCGGTTAAAGCGCCGCCAAGTTCTTCCACATCGACCAGGGTTATGGCGCGTTTGTAATAGCGCGTAACATCATGGCCGATGCCAACTGCAATCAACTCAATCGGCGAGCGGGTTTCAATGTCTTCAATGACACGGCGCAGATGGCGTTCAAGATAACTGCCCGAATTAACCGAAAGCGTTGAATCATCCACCGGTGCGCCATCGGAAATAACCATCAATATGCGCCGTTGTTCATGCCGGGCCAACAAGCGTTGATGCGCCCACAACAAAGCCTCACCATCGATGTTTTCCTTTAACAGGCCTTCGCGCATCATCAACCCGAGATTGCCCTTGGCGCGCCGCCACGGCATATCGGCATCCTTATAGATAATATGGCGCAAATCATTAAGCCGCCCCGGCATTTCAGGTTTGCCGGCCGCCAGCCACTGTTCACGCGATTGCCCGCCCTTCCAGGCTTTGGTGGTAAAGCCGAGGATTTCAGTCTTAACCCCGCACCGTTCCAGAGTTCGCGCCAGAATATCAGCGCACGTGGCGGCGACCATAATTGGCCGACCGCGCATGGAGCCGGAATTATCAATCAACAATGTGACAACCGTGTCGCGAAAATCAGCTTCAAGCTCGCGTTTAAACGACAGCGAATGCAGCGGATCAGTCACCACCCGGCTCAGGCGGGCGGCATCGAGAATGCCTTCTTCAAGATCAAATTCCCAGGAGCGGTTCTGTTGTGCCAGCAAGCGGCGTTGCAGGCGGTTCGCCAGGCGCGCAATGACGCCCTGCAACTGGCCCAGCTGTTTGTCGAGATAGCTGCGCAGGCGTTGCAGCTCTTCTGGATCGCACAGCTCATCTGCCAGGACAATTTCATCAAACTTGGGCGTAAACACGCTGTAATCGAGATTAGGCTGATTGGAAAACGGCAGATCGGGACGCCACGGCTGCTGTCCTTCGGGCTGATCGGAGGTTTCACCATCTTCGGGCTGATCTTCGGCATCAAGATCCATCGCCTGTTGATCGCCATCTTCACCCTCACCATCGCTTTCGTCACATTCAGCGGCTGTGGCACTTTCGTCTTCCTGGGTCTCCCCGGTCTGGTTTTCATCATCGGGGCCTTGTTCATCAGACCCGTCTTGTCCATCACTTTCATCTTGTTCCTGCGGCTCGCCCAACTCATCGCCCATATCAAGGGCCTGAATGAGTTCACGGATGGATTTGGCGAACTGCTTTTGATCATCGGTAAAATTGCCAAGCTGGCGCAATTCTTCACCGGCCTTTTTCTCAATCCACGGCCGCCATAGATCGACGAGTTTTGCGGCACTTTCCGGTGGCGGCGCCCCGGTCAGGCGTTCGCGAACAATCAATGCTGCGGCATCTTCCAAAGGCGCATCTTCACGGGTTTTAATCCGCGCCATTTCCGGTGTCGCATATTTATCTTCGAGCGCTGCATTGAGGTTTTGTGCGCAGCCTTGCATTTTTAACGACCCAATGGCCTCGATGCGCGCCTGTTCAACCGCTTCAAAAAGTGCCCGCGCATTAGGGCCTTCAGGCAAAAGGGCATCATGAATGGAATTATCATGCTGTACACAACGCAAGGCCATCGCATCCGACTGGCCGCGCAATATCGCCACACTGCGCCGGTTGAGATCACGGGCAATATTGGGAAGCTGAGCCTGATTGCCGGAAAGGTGAGGGCGGTCACCGCCATAACTCACCTCTAACTCACTGTTTTCGGCAATCGCACGCATGGTCAGCGACAAGGCGTGTTTAAACTCGTTTACAGGTCCTTCAATGTCGCGCGACATGAACTCTCCTAGGAGGCCAGAATAGTGGCGCTCGATTCTTTTAGTTCTTCACCAAAACAACGCTGATAAAATTCAGCCACCATGCCACGTTCAAGCTCATCGCACTTGTTGAGAAAAGTCAGGCTGAAAGCAAAACCGGTATCTTTGAAAATTTCGGTATTTTCAGCCCAGGTCAAAACCGTGCGCGGGCTCATGACGGTGGAAATATCGCCGTTCATGAAAGCGTTGCGGGTAAGATCAGCCACCCGCACCATGTTGGAGATGGTCTCGCGACCTTCTTCATTATCAAACGATTTTGCCTTGGCCAGAATAATGGCGGTTTCCTGATCGTGCGGCAGATAGTTCAACACCGCGACAATCGACCAGCGATCCATCTGTCCCTGGTTGATCTGCTGGGTGCCATGATAAAGCCCACTGGTATCGCCCAGGCCAACGGTGTTGGTGGTTGAAAACAAACGGAAAGCCGGATGCGGGCGGATAACCTTGTTTTGATCCAGCAACGTCAATTTACCGGCAACTTCCAGAACCCTTTGGATAACGAACATAACGTCAGGTCGACCGGCATCATATTCATCAAACACCAAAGCCGTGTTGGTTTGTAACGCCCATGGCAGAATACCTTCACGAAACTCGGTCACCTGCTGGCCGTCGCGAATGACAATGGCATCTTTGCCGATGAGATCAATGCGGGAGATATGGCTGTCAAGATTGATGCGTACACAAGGCCAGTTAAGGCGCGCTGCAACCTGTTCGATATGGGTTGATTTACCAGTGCCATGATAGCCCTGGATCATCACCCGGCGATTATGCGCAAAGCCCGCCAGAATAGCCAAAGTGGTTTCGCGGTTGAAGAGATAATCCTCATCAATATCTGGAACATGGGCATTGGCTTCAGAATACGCCGGCACTTCGAGGTCTGCATCAATGCCAAAGACCTGATTTACGGACACTTTCATATCCGGCAAAGTGGCTTCATCATACGCTTGTGT
>CAZJUF010000058.1:0-11610 GCA_964549055.1 uncultured Hyphomicrobiales bacterium
CACAAAGCATCAATATTGCCGATATCGGTTTTGAAGATATTGAGTTTGATGCCGCCAAGCTTGGCCGTAAGTTGCGATTGTTCCGCCTGCCGGATGAAAATGCTCATATGGAAATGACGATTGAGCAGAAAATCAATCTGCGCGATACGGGCGATAACGCTCTTTATGTCAGGGTGACCCAGGAGGATGGCAATCAGGCCTGGTCAAGCCCGATTTATATATTCAGGAAATCATGAAACCAGGCAATCTTTTGATCATCATGTCGGACCAGCACAATCGCAGGCTGGCGGGATGTTATGGTCATGACATTGTCAAGACACCGAACCTTGACCGTATGGCGCAAACCGGCACGCGGTTCGATGCCGCCTATACGCCGTGCCCGGTTTGCGTTCCGGCGCGCGCAGCTTTTGCAACCGGCAAATACGTTCATCAGATTGGCCTGTGGGATAATGCCATGCCGTTTGATGGTTCCCAGCCCAACTGGCATGCGCTGTTGCGTGATCGCGGCCATCAGGTGGTTTCAATCGGCAAGCTGCATTTTCATTCCAGCGATGATGACAACGGATTTTCTGAAGAACAGATCGGTATGCACGTCATTGATGGCGAGGGCGATCTGCTCGGTCTGGTGCGCGATGAAGACATGCCAAAGCGCGGCGGTGCTTACAAGATGGCGTGTATGGCGGGACCCGGTGAATCTGTTTACACCACCTATGACCGTGAAATTGCTGCGCGGGCGCAAACGTGGTTGCGTGAGGAAGCCGGTAAATACAGCGACAAGCCGTGGGTGTTGTTTGTGTCCTTCGTCTGCCCGCATTTTCCGCTGACCGCACCGCCGGAATTTTTTTATCCCTATTATGACCAGGATTTGCCAGAGCCTAAACTCTATCATATGCGCGATCAGCCATTGCATCCTTTCCTTGAGGATTACCGCGCTTCATTTGCCTACGATGATTTCTTTGAAGATGCCGATATGGTCAAGCGCGCCCAGGCGGGCTACCTCGGTCTGTGCAGTTTTCTCGATCATAATATCGGCAATGTGTTGCAGGCTCTGGATGCCTCGGGACTGAAGGGCGATACCCGCGTTGTCTATACGTCCGATCATGGCGATAATCTGGGTGCGCGCGGGCTGTGGGGTAAATCGACCATGCTCGAGGAATCCGTCGGTGTGCCGCTGATCATGAGCGGCCCCGATATTCCGGCTGGCACAGTGGTTGATACACCGGCCAATCTGCTTGATCTCTATCCCTTCTTCATGGAATGCGCGGGCGAGGTATCGCCGGAAACCCTCAGCGACGATCATCCCGGTATTGATGTCATGCGGTTGATCAATGGTGAAGGCAAAACCCGTGCGGTTTTTTCAGAATATCATGCCATGGGCTCGAAGACAGCGGCCTACATGATTCGCAAAGGTCCTTACAAACTGATCTATTATGCCCATTATCCACCACAGCTTTTTGACCTTGAAAGCGATCCCGAAGAACTCAATGATCTGGCTGAAGATGCTAATGCAAAGCCGGTCGTGGATGATTTGACGGCCGAGCTGTACAGGATTTGCGATCCGCACGCGATTGACGCTGAGGCCAAACAAACGCAGGAAAAATTGTTGCAGGAAAAAGGCGGGCGCGCTGCGGTAATTGAACGCGGCGATCTGGGTTTTTCCATGCCGCCCGGCGTTAGCCCTGAGTTCGATTGAACCTTTCCATTAGTATGCGACCAGCGGCGCGGAAATTATAGCGCCCGTCGATTAAACCATGGCGAGGATGATAGCCGCGATCGATGTCGGCGAACGTATCAAATTGCAGGCTTGTGTGCGCAAGTGTGGGTTCAAGCTCGATGGCCTGAGATACGCGGGCGGCGATAATGTCGTCGTCAAAACTGGCAATTGCCGGATTAACATTGGCGAAGCGAATATTGGCGATGACCTTCAGGCCCGCATTTTGTGCCAGACTATCCATGTCACTGAGCCGCGTGGCAAGATCATCTTCCAGATTTACCTGAAAAACGATTGCCTTGATTTTGCCGCCGGGATCAATCTGTTTTAATGTCGGCAACAGCACATCGCGGTCGTCCCATTTGAAGCCGAAGCTTACCGAATGGGCGAAGGTTGTATCGTGTTTGGGCTCATCGGCGGAGGAATGGAATTTTCCCAGGTGTATCTCAGGCCCGGTTGCCGGGTTGAAGGCCTTGATTGCATCGCTTATGTCTGACAAATCGGCAGCACAGGATACCAGTTCCACCGCATCAATCAGATGGGCATTGTCGCAACATTGCTGCCACGCATCGTTGTTTGGCACGCCGGCGCAAAAAAATGTGAAGCTGCATCCCGCGGCATGAAAATCCTGAATGCGGGCGCCATACTCCTCATCAAGCAGATCGCCCAGTGGCGTTCTGATGCGACTGATACCCATCTGCCACAGACGCAAAAGACTATAGTCGTTGCGCGCGCGTTTGCGCGAAAACTCCTCCATTGGACCATTATAAGGCATGTCCATCGACCGCGCCCAGCCGTGGCGCAGATGCACAGTAACCGGGTTTGGCACTCCCCTGCCGGGCGGCGTGTCTGGTGCAATTTCCGCCCCCTTTTCGAGACAGCGCCCTTGGGTTGGGTAGACCCTGAGCCGGTGACCGTGTTCGAAGATATCAATCAGCGCGTAGCTGAATTTGCCCTCATCATTGCGGCCATACTGGTCGGCGGGACCGATGCCATAAAGCTCGCTGTAGTCCTGCCGGGTAAAGCTTGTTGGTGGCAGGCAATAAAGCTTCATGTCGGCAATACGGTTATAGAAAAACTGGTGCACATGGCCGGAAAAAACCGCTTCCACATTGTGGCGCTCAGCCAGGTCGAGCAGCCATGAGCGGCCCGGTTCGCCGTAATTGTCGTAATGAGAGGGTTCGGTTTTATGGTCGATGAACGGCGGGTAGTGGGAAAATAAAACTGTCCGCTGGGCGGTGTTTTCGGTCAGATCATTTTCAAGCCACTGGCGCTGTTCCTGCTCAAGAACACCTCCCGAATTGAACAAAGAGGCATTGACGGTGACGAAGTGCACACCTTGATGATCGAAGCTGTAATAGCTGGAGCCAAAATATTTTTCGTAAAGTCTGACGCTGCTATCTTCTACTGGTCCTGCCGGGGTGGCGGGCATCGGTTTGTCACCGACATCATGGTTGCCGGGCACGAAACGCAGGCCATTTGAAATCGGTTCCAGGATCGACAAGGCTTCTTCGGCCGCCGGGCCGTAACTTGGCAGTGCCGGAAGCGGGTGTACCATATCGCCGAGGTGAATGGTGAATTCAGGTTGATGCGCGGCGATGGCGGCAACCGCATAACGCGCGCGCGCGTTGGCCAGTTTATTGACTGCAAAAGGTGAGGACAGGTCTCCTTCCGGCGAGCGGATATGGGTGTCGGTGATGATTGCAAAAGTGAACAGGAGAGCACCGGCATCAGAGCCTTGAGCGGCGTTTTTTGACGTTTTGGGCATGGTGAACCGGGTATCTTTCCTGGATCATATGAAATGTCGGCTTGCTCCGCTGATCACCGTGAAAAACGGGCCGATCTTGCTATGTTAACTTCACCAGTTTGGGGGAATTCTGTCAATGCCTGTGGCGGCAACAACACCGCGACCTTTGGCATCGATGAGTTTCATCGATACTTTGGATTGTCACTATTAATCAGAAAACCCCAGATTTTGTTCCACCAGTTTTACAAATCGGTCAACAGGCAAGTGGTAGTGAACGGAAATTTCTGCTTCAGACAAGCCGAACGTCAACTGATCAAACCGGTTGCGCAAGGACAATACCAGTTGCTCAACAGCTTTCTGCCATTGCTGCCGGGTTTTCTTGCTGGCTGGAATCAAACTTGAATCCTGAAATTCCTGTGGTATCTCAAGATACTCAAAAAGCCATTCTTCTATAGACATGCCTTAGCCCCGTATTGAGAAGATTATTGCAGCGGTTGCCGGGTAGAAATTTTCAACCCAATTCCCAGCCGTGATACCTCAACAGATTATTGAACATGTGCCGTGAACCCAACGTGATTCCGGCGCTCCATCGACACATTTTGTGGTGCTGAATAACAATCACCCAAGAGCCACGTTCACGGTGTTTTATTCGACCGGAACGCCTGCCAGTGCCAAACCATCACGCAGGCGTTTCCAATCCTTTTGATCACGGATCGGAAAGCAGTGTAACAGCCATTTGGCAATCTCCGCGTCGCTCGGGTTAGAACTGCCCTGCCAGTTTTCTCGCGTAACGGCCAAGAATTTTTGCGCTTCATCACGGGCTTCGGTGCGGCGTTTTAAATGGGCAAGTGCTGCTGATTTCCAGGCGGACACATATCCAATTGTATCTTTCGATTGGCTGGCAGCTTCAATGCAGGCCGCATAATCCCCAATTATAAAATGAACGCCGGCACGATAGGCCAGATGCAGCGGAGAGGAGCTAAGGCCAACCGATAAAGCCTGTGCGCTCAAGCTGGCGGCTTCGTCGGGCTCGCCACAATAGGCCAGACCAAGTGCGCTGGAAACAAGCGTCCACGGATCATTTTCATTTAACTGGCCGGCGAGGCGATAATTGAGGATGGCTTTGTCGTACCTGGAATTCATGGCATAGGACCAGGCCAGTGAAAGCTGGGTTCGCGAATCAAGCGGGTCATTCCTCACGGCTTTTTTCGCCAGTTCCAAAGCTTCGATGTGTTGTTCATCGGAACGAAAAGTGCCTGGGTGGATGTGATGACGGGAATTCATGATCTGCGCCAGACTGCTGTAGGCGGTCGCATATTGAGGGCTGTCATCGATGATAGAGCGAAAAATATCTTCGGCCTTTTCTTCATCTTCAAGTTGCCAGCGATAACTCAATTCCTGGCCCAGGAGCCAGCGGCCATAAATATCGGACGAGACTGCAAACTGCCCGGTTGTCCGCTGCATCCTGTCAACCGACAGGTAAACATTGAGAGATATTGCCACACGGCGAACTATGAGCCGTTGGGCTTTGAACCAGCTTTCCTGCGTCAGGTCGAGACGTTCACTCCACACATACCGGGATTGCCCGGTATCTTTGAGGGTTATAACCATGTGAACACTGTCACCATCTTCGAGGTAGGAACCTTCCAGTGAATAGTCGGTTACAACCCGCGAGGTGCTGGCATCATCAGTATTCAGATCAAAATCATTAAATGACTGGCCCTGCTCAACTATCGACCATTCTCTAAATCGAATGAGTGCCGCTACCATTTCGCGTCTGAAACCATCGATCAGAAACTTGTCGCGTCGCCACGGGCCAGCGGCAACAAAATTTCGAATGCCAATGACCGGCAACCTTTCTTTCGGCGCAACCAGAGATTTGCCCGGCGGAGGTGCTGTTGCCACAATGCGGTTTGATATTACATAAGTCCCGCTCTTGACTTCACTGATGAGATTGATGGTCTCGCTGTCCGGCTCCATATCATATTCAATATCGAGATGGTCCCAGAGAGTTTTATATTGCTTCAAAGCAGCCTGTATATTGCCGATGTTAGCGTAGTGACGAATTAAATGGCGATGGGCTTCTTCATGGGTTGGATCAATTCTAACCAGCGCTTCAGCCGCCCGGGCAGTTTCAGATGCGCCAAAATCCGGGTTTTTCATGATGGTTTGCAAGCCACCATTCAACCGGTCATGCCAATGCTGCCGAACCACCTGGATCCAGGCGCCAAAAGATTCGTCCAGTGCCTCGTATCCATAAAGAATGCGTTCGGGGATTGACGGTCCATCTGTCAGTATATCGCTGACGCGGCCTTGTTTGAGATCATCGTCAATCGAGTTGAGGTCGAGGTGAAGGGAATTTCTGTTGAGGAGAACGTCCTGTCGCTCGACCTGCAATCCATCAAAGCCCGCCCTGTCACATTGATCACGAAGTTGTTTGAGGCATTGTCTGAGTGATGCGCGCGCACGGTCTTCCTCGCGCTCCCCCCACAATAAACCAGCGATGCGTTCGCGGCTTTCGATTTGATTTTGACCGAGGACCAGATAAGCAAAGATGCCGCGTGCCTTGCGGTTTTTGATTGTTATTTGTTCCCCGTTCGCGCCTTCCAGTGCGAAACCATCAATTAATCGGACTGTCCATTGCTCACGATCCGCAATTTGCTGGATAGATGCCTGCGTACCCATCCACCCCCCAAATAAATTAACTCACTAAACTGGACAAAAAACAATTGTTCCACAATTTACCAAAGTAATCAAATGGGGGAGAGTTTGCTTTCAAAACCGCAATAATCCGCACCGGTCTTGCGCGCGATTTTTTTGAGCCTTGGCGTTACCCAGTCGGCTTTTACCGATTGTAGTCCAGGCACGAGAACGCGAACGACGGGTATGTTTATGTCTGCTCGGCTGAGGTCGACGACGAAGGGGGTGAAACCCGATTGATCCAGCATCTCGATGACCCTGTTATGAGGATCAGCCGATGGTGCCGAAAGGGGGCGCGTGGCCGATTTTCTTTCGATCAGCAAGGGGTACTTCTTGACGGAGAGGTTTTTATGGCGATTTAGC
Organism: uncultured Hyphomicrobiales bacterium; assembly: GCA_964549055.1. GTDB lineage: Bacteria > Pseudomonadota > Alphaproteobacteria > Rhizobiales > JAJFHR01 > JAJFHR01. The sequence continues at coordinate 6,522 of CAZJUF010000058.1, forward strand.
CAGGTGCGATCTTGTGCACTCAAGTGCTTTTCACCATAGTATTCAAGCTTGGCTATCGAAATTTCCTGGGCAATTTCCATCTGGCACATTTCAAGAAATGCCTTTTGTGCAGCGATTATTGGATCGGGGTCGGCTGCAAAGCCAGCGACGACAGCGCTGCCACCGGGCCTGGAAGAAAAAGCTGCAACTACCGGTACGGAAATTTCGCTGGAAATATCCAGAAACCAAATCTGGCGATCACTGGTGCCGCGGCAATCGCGAATAAATTCTTTGAATTTGCTATTGTTTTCAACTTCCGGGCTTAAGGAGTATGCGGGTTTTTCACCAAACCACCACAGGGCAAAGGCATCACGCTCTATCACTTCCGTCATGCCGGAATAAATGGCGTGATTGTAATCCCGGCCAGCGCCGACACCATTGCTTTCAGCAGGCCGCGGTGTCCAGCCCCCTTTGCCAGGTTGCATTAGAACCAATTCACTGGGAAACCAGACGGTGCGTCCATCAATCAGTGAACCGGCCTGTATCCGGTCGCTTGCCCCAAAATCATCTTGCCCGCCAAGCCCCAATGCAGCCTGTACCCAAATGCGCTCGTCTGGTTGCAGGCCGTCATCACTGTTTTTCAGAGTGGTAAGGGGATCATTTGTTCTTTCCAAAAACGACAGATATTCCGCAGCTTCGCCAATACAGCTCTCAAACGCCTGTTGAATAGTGTGCCCGCGCCCACTAACGCTGACCGGCGTGTCACTAATGCCAGAAAAACCAAAAGTTTCAGGCTCTATTATTGCGCCAAAAAAGCTGGCTTTTGAGGGGTGCCGGCTTGGCAGGTGAAATATATCCTTGAGTTGTGAGGCGAGGCTTAGCAATGCGCTGCGATTTTGGAACGAAGCAGCGGATTGTTTTGTGTCGGACAAATAATCGAGTGTACTCAAAAAATTGGTAACCTGCTGATCCTGAAACCGCATCTGCGAAGTTTCTGCCAAATGCCTCTCGCAGTTTAGAAAAAAATTCGATGGCTGATGCATGTGCTCTGTTTGGTGTAACTCAGACAAATCCTATAATCCTCAGCCCTTCAATGGTTTTTATTTCATTAGACGTTAACGGCATAATCGACAGCTTTCTGAAAAATCTGAAAACGGGAACCCATGATCATTCATCAACTGGAGGGAGAACCAGTGCCTAGGGAGGGTGGTTTTAATTACGGTCATGAGTTGTTTAACAATCGATACGGAAACTTGCAGACGAACGTCTGGCAGGTTCAATTAACCCGGCAATCTATAAGGTGTTGCATTTTCCCCGGGGTCAGGGCAACCGCCTTGTGCTCATTGAACACAATCTTTCAGATAGCGTGAATCTATCGTGAATCCCGGAAAATCGATCTATAACAACAGGTTATGCTGTGCTTTGATGGTGGAGGGGGTTGGTTTAAGCAAGACATGCCGTGAGAATAAATGTCAGCTTAATTCAATTTAGTGGCTTGAAATCGCGTTGGCGGTCTGAAATATGCAGCGATTGTTGCTACCTGCCGGCGACCGCGCCAAGAACCTGGCTAATGCATTTTTGCGCCACTTGCAGGTCGGCGGTTTTGCCTGCCATGGAAATACGGCCGGATGCGCCCATCATCTGAACATCCACCAGCGTTATGTCGGGGGCGGCTTTTTCGGCCTCATTTGCGGCCATGGCGGCGAACAGGGCCGGGGCCATTTCATAGAGCAATAAGGATTGACCGGGCAGGATCATGGAGGCTTCACGCATGCGGTTGTAGATGACCGCATGCTGGTCGGAGAGGTTTTCGATGATATCGGTGAACAGGATTTGCGGCTTGAGCTGGTCTTCGGCTTTGCAATTGATGCCTGTGAGAATTGCCTGCCCGGCTGCCATAACCGTTTCACGTTTGCTCGAGTGCAATTCAAGCAGGCCAAAATGACGCTCTGTGAACAATATTCCCGGTTCAAGATCCGGTGCAGCCTTTAAAGCCAGATCGGTGACGCGATGGATGGCAAGCGCTGGAGCCACTTCGATAATGAGACTGTGGTCGCCGACAAATGGCGGATAGCCGCGCGCGCGCGTTGGCGTTGCCATGTAAGCTGCAAACTGCGGTTGCAGGTCCTCAATGGGCAGGTAAACGCGTAGTTCGGTCATTGGTATTCACTCATTTTGGCAAAGCCATCCCTTTGCTGGAAATGCAGCAGTAGTCACAAATTTGGCCCCGGTGGAAATCCGGTTATCTACGATTATTTTTTTGCTGTAAAATGTTTGCCGAGATCTGTGTGCGGGCGTGGAATAACATGAACGGATATCAGATCACCAACCTGTCCGGCGGTTTCAGCACCAGCTTCGGTGGCAGCCTTAACTGCGCCGACGTCGCCCTGAATAACCACGGTCACCAGTCCGGCACCGACTTCTTCACGCGAGACGATTTTTACGTTTGCAGCTTTCACCATGGCGTCAGCGGCAGCTAATGCAGCTACGAACCCTCTGGTTTCAATCATTCCTATTGCTTCGTTTGACATTTGTCTTTCTCCTTTTGATTAAAAAATAGCGTAATGTTTATTAGTCGGCATCGATGGAGCCGATAATCAGCGCATCGATCGGGGCTTTGATATCGTCAAAATAACCGGCGGCAACGGAGCCTTGAGTAACCAGCACATCTTCACCTTCACCACAGCCAAGCGGGTCCAGTGCGATGATCTGTGTGCCGTTTTCCAGCTCTACATTCAACAAAGCGCCCTGGGGTAAAGTGTCAATGCGCTTGGTTGCCCAAAGTCTGCCGGTAACGCGTCCTCTGACCATAATTATATCCTTTCAACTGTTATTTTCCGCTGCCTCAACCGGTCGCGGGCAAGCGGTGTAAAGCGCACTCCGTGTCCAAGCTGCACCACACGGGTGTTGGCGGGAAGGGCTTCTATTGCGCGCTCGGACAAAAACCCTTGCGTTATCTGCACCACGTCGCTGGCGTTTGGCGCAGGAGTTTTTGCCGCTGGCATACCCGGCTGACTATCAAGCACAAAAACATGATCTCCTGCGATGATACGGTCGCGCATGGATTTATCGCGGGTTATTTCCACTATATGGCGAACCAGCGCTTGCAAATCCGCATTGGTTTTTATCGTGACAGTTTCTTTGGTTGTTGAACGCTCGCGGGCAACGCGGCCGAGTTCTTCGGCCAGAACTTCCCGTATCAGGGATCTGACGGCATCTGTCGTCATACTGTCTCTCCCTGGTCAAAACCGCCAAGTGCTGCTTCAGCGGCTTCGCGCGCACTGCGGATTTCGGATTCTCCGCCCGAGAGATAAACCCGCCCGTTGGCACCGATCATGCGATAATCGACGACTTTGATATTGGCGGCCTTTTCGGCTTCATTTGTTGCCAGAATTGCGTAAGACGCTGGTTGCATTTCGAGAAGATACAGCGATTCTCCGCCCAGAACCATGGAGCCGAGCTTGTTGCGGTTAATCAAAAATGCATGCTGGTTATCAATGCGTGTGACGATTTTTGATCCCAATATCTTCGGCGCCATGGCATGATCTGCTTCAGCGCCGAGATTATCAAGCACGGCTTGTGCCGCTTCCCTTACGGCAGAAGTATCGCGGGAATGAAACTCGAGATAGCCGAACTGGCGTTCGACCACCAGAATACCGGCGTGTACACCCGCGTGCTTGAGGGCAATATTGGTGAGGTTTTCGATATCCAGACCCGGGGCGACCTCAATGATCTGGGCTGCCACATGGGCGCGCGGCAGGGAGCCGCGCATCCACGATGCCATATAAGACATGGTTTGCGGCTGCAACTGGTCGATGAATATGAAGGAGCGCAAATCAGCCATGGTTTAATCCTTCAGCGCCGAGCGCAGTTCTTCGGCAATAATGCGGCGAATTTCTTCGCGTAATTCAGGATCGGTGCGCGCCGGTGTCCGGGGAGAGATATCAGACACCTCGCGTCTTACCCGTGATTGTCCCGGCACACCATCGGCAGGTGCTTTTGGCAGCTTGCCACGGTGGTTGAGTCTTGCTGTTTGAAAACCATCTACCTGGCTGGAAGTTTGGTTGTTCCAGGCGATACGGGTCCAGTTTACCAGATGCTGCGGCCCGACATTCTCGCCCACAGATGAGCGGCCAAAATAGCCGGTGCCAATGGTGAATGTGGGGGCAAGGTTGGTGGCAAATCCGGCGGCACCTTGACTGCACGGTGCATTGACGATGACCCGGTAAACCTCGACACCGGCGGCATAATCCATAATTACCTGGTTGTCGTTTGAGTGAATGGCAGCCGAATGCCCGGCACCGGTATAGCGCAACAAGGCGCGGGCCTGAGTTATGGCCTGGGTTACACTGGTGGCGACATAATAGCCTAATACCGGGCATAGTTTTTCGCGCGACAACACTTCACCGACACCAATTTTATCTATGGGCGTGAGCAGGATTTTTGTGTTGCGCTGAACCTTGAACCCGGCTTGCTCGGCAATCCATGTGGCATCACGGCCAAGCGCTTCAACGTTAAAGCCGCGATCATGGAAAAGATACCGGCGCAGCAATTCAACCTCGTCGGGTTTGCAGATATGGCATTTGTTGCGGCCAAGCTCGCGCAACAGCGCTTGAGATATTTCCGATAGGGTGATCAACACTGATTCATTGGTGCACAAAACCGAATTATCGAATGATTTGCTGTCGACAATCATGGCGGCTGCCTGCTTCAGATCAGCGCTTGCCTCGACAAAAACCGGCGCATTACCAGGGCCGACACCAATGGCCGGGTTGGAGGATGAATAAGCTGCCCGCACCATGGCGCTGCCGCCGGTGGCCAAAATGACATTGGTTTTTTCCGAACTCATAAACTCATCAATCAGCGCCAGGGTGGGGCGCTCAATGACCTGAATTACAGCTTCGGGTGCGCCTGCATCTTCGGCAGCTTTTATCAGGGTGTTGACGGCGTCAACGGAGCATTCGCGGGCGGCGGGATGGGGGCTGATGACGATGGCATTACGGGTCATCAAGGCACACAGAACCTTGAAGTAGATGGTTGAAATCGGATTGGTGGAGGGTGCCAGCGCAAATACCACACCGGCGGGTTTGGGGACTTCGATAATATTTTT
>CAZJUF010000059.1:0-11436 GCA_964549055.1 uncultured Hyphomicrobiales bacterium
ATAACCGGGGTGGCAACCCTGTCGATGAGTTCGTTTCTAGCCACTTTCGCGATTATAACAGGGGCAACCCTCACAGTGATATTTTCGCCGGAAGAAGAAGATATCTAGGACTTGTCTGAGCGCATAATGACCATGCCAAGAGTGATCAGGCTGGCGGAAATAAAGCGCCACACGCCCATGCCTTCTTTCAGGATAAACGTTGAGAGAAGTGCTGCAAACAATACACTTGTTTCGCGCAAAGCCGATACCATCGCCATGGGGGCAACTGCCAGAGCAACAATAATAATCCAGTAGGCACCGGCTTGCATAAGGCCACCGATGCAACAGGCGGCAAGGTTTGCTTTGGCTACCCGCACGACTGATTTACCGCGCAAAACAGCGGCCAGCGCAAACAGGAATATACCATCACCAACGGTTAGCCAGGCAGCAAACCCCATCACCGAGCCTGAGTTCCTCACACCAATGCCATCAACAACCGTATAAGCGGCAATGCATAAGGCTGTGAGCAGGGCATAGATGATGGCCTGGCTGTTTTGTTTCCACAAAGAACCGACATCAAAAATCAGGCTCAAAACCCCCGCCACCAGACACCCGATGCCCAAAAACGCCACAAAAGACAGGCTTTCGCCAACCAGAACGAAAGCGCCTAAAGCAACCAGAAGGGGGGCAGTTCCCCGGGCTATGGGGTAAACCTGTCCAAGATCGCCATTGTCATAGGCAAAACACAGGAAAAAACTATAAAGACAGCGAATGGCAATGGACAGTGCCAGCAGTGGCCAGACTTCAACGGCGGGGGCTGGAAACAAAAACAGGCCGGGCAGGAAAATGATACCACCGGCGGCAGCAATTAATCCCATAACCACAAGGCGATCGCCGCGCATCTTGACAATAGCGTTCCAGCCCGCGTGAAGAGCCGCAGCAAGAAGGATGAGCAAGAATATTTCGGCTGACATAGGGGGGGCACTTAATCTTTCGTTGCGAAAAAACCGATGGCAGATACTTAGCCACAAGGTGTCATGTAAAGACAGCAATAAACGGGTGGCGATTATTTCTCCCTGGTAATAAGTCACACCCCATGACACCGAAAATCGATTTGAGAATGGGGCGGGAAGCCTGGACCCTGCTGATTGCTTTATCAGTGCTTTGGGGCGGGTCATTTTTCTTTGCCGCCTACGCCGTGCGCGAAGTACCACCACTGACGCTGGTGCTGGCCCGTGTGAGCCTCGCCGCAGTCGCTTTGATTGGTTTTGCCTGCCTGACCGGATTGAGATTACCGTCTGATTTAAAAACCTGGCGATCATTCTTCATCATGGGATTGCTCAATAATTGTATCCCCTTCAGCTTGATTTTCTGGGGGCAGATTTACATTGCCAGCGGGTTGGCCTCGATTTTTAACGCAACCATGCCGCTCTTTACCGTGGTGCTGGTGCATTTTCTGACCCGTGATGAAAAGCTGACGGCGGCACGGGTATTCGGTGTTGTTTGCGGAATAATCGGGGTGGCAATCATGGTTGGCCCGGACCTTGTGGGCACCATTGGTGAAAATGTTGTTGCCCAGTTGGCCATATTGGCAGCAGCGCTTTCTTATGGATTTGCCAGTATTTACGGCCGTCGATTTGCCAATCAGCCGCCGGTTATCACCGCCGCCGGACAATTGTCCGCCTCCAGCATCATTTTGCTGCCAGTCGTTATCTATCTCGAACCCTTTTCCAGCCAAACCCTGCCCGGCCTGTCAACGAGTGCAGCAGTGCTTGCTCTGGCGCTCTTGAGTACGGCACTGGCTTATGTGTTTTTCTTTCGAATTTTGAAACTGGCCGGTGCCACCAACGTGTCGCTGGTGACGTTCTTAATCCCTGTCAGTGCCATTGCCTTGGGGGTGTCGGTGCTTGATGAACAGATAAAAATCACCCATATTGCCGGTATGGCATTCATCGCACTGGGATTAATCGCCATAGATGGCAGGTTTACGCCTGGGTTCAGAGAAAAACTATAAGAGATTCAAATGGCTGGGTTTTACGACAGACATATAATGCCAAAACTGGTCAATGTTGCCTGTGGCGTTGCAGCCATCGCAAAACAAAGAGCGATGACCATTCCCCACGCCACCGGCGTTGTGGTTGAAATCGGCATTGGCCCCGGTCACAATCTGGCGTTTTACGATGCCACCAAAGTCAAAAACATCATTGGTGTTGACCCGGTACCGGAAATGACCGCCCTGGCCAAGAAGCGCATACATCAATCACCGCTGGAAGTTGAGATAATCACTGCCTCGGCCGAAGATATGCCCCTCGACAATAATCTCGCCGACACCGTCGTTTTGACCTATTCGGCCTGTACCATCCCCGTGGCTGAGCAGGCCTTGGCAGAAATGCGCCGGGTCTTGAAACCCGGCGGCACGCTGCTGTTTTGTGAGCATGGTCGCTCGCCCGATCTGAACGTCGCGCGTTGGCAGGACCGCATAAATCCCTACTGGAACAGGATCGCCGGTGGTTGCAACGTCAACCGCGACATCCCCGCGCTGATCAAAACAGCCGGGTTCGATATCAAAACTCTGGAAACCGGCTACCTCGCCCCGTTCCCGAAGTTTTCAACCTACCATTTTCGCGGGAGCGCCAGCTTGCGCTAGAGCTATGGCCACAGGTTATTTGGCAATAATTGTGTAGGTATATGACGCACCATCACCACTCGACATGTCGCCGGGTTTATTGAGCAGGCTAACAGTGGCGCGGTATTTGCCCGCAGCACTTCCGGCTTTGAAACTCAACATCATCATCGAGCCACCCCAGCGTTTTCCCGGTTTGGGCGCCATCTTCATTGTGTCGATTGACAGCATGGCCTTGCCGTTTTGCATCATGTTTTTCAAAGATTGCCCGGTTGCCCCGGCGGGTGCGGAAATATTGACGCCGCCGACAATTGTATCGGTTTTGACATCAAGCTTGCCATCGCCATTTGTGTCGCGAACCAGAAGACCATCCTTGAAACGGCCCTTGCCACCGGCAACGACGCCCAAGCCTTCCATGCCGCCTTTAAAGGCGTAATGGCTCTTGGTATCAGTGCCGGTTGATTTGCCATAGATCATATAAGTCAAAGGCAACGCAGTTGTCGCGCCGGGGCTGACTGTCTGCCAATTGTGGTTGCGGCGCTTGTGAGGAAAGTTTGTCGGCAATATCTGCGCGCGCGCGGTTTTGAGAAAATCAATGGTTTTAGAGCCGGTTGAAACGATATTTCCTGCCGCATCGATGATGCGAACGGTGACGGTTCCACTCTCGCCGGTGTTTAAAAATGCGCTTTGCATAAATCCCACATGAAGTACTTTGATACCGCGCTGGCGCACCGGATCGCCTTTGGCACCCGGTGCTGGCGTCATGGTTTTTTCAGCCACAAGACCGTTTTCACCGGTTGGCGTCACCACAAGTGTGTTTTCGTTATCTCCTGCTGCGATGATGTATCCGACTTTTTTGCCGGGAAGGCCTTGTTGCGGGGCTCCGGTAACAAGCATCATCGATGCTTGGCTGATGCCTATATCCCAGTCGCGCTCGTAACCACCGCCCAATTCCACTTCAAGTTTACCACCCTTGGGAATGCCGTAGCCAATGACATTGGGGTCCATGAAATCAGCGCCCATGGCATCGGGCCTTTGCAGGTAAATATTGATGCCAACGCGCGAGCCGACAAGCGTTCCTGTCGCCGACAGAGGTGAATTGACAATGGTGGAAACGATACCATCCGCCATCGCAGTGGTGCCGACGCCGGCAAGTGCGATGGCAAAGGCTGCTGAATAAAGTTTGGTTTTCATGAAAGGCTCCCCCTAAAAATAAGCTAATCTGTATTCACCCTATTGTGGATCGCAGGGAGATTAAATTCACGGCTCATCACATATGCGTGAGGCTGAATATGTTGAGCGGGCAGGGCCCCGGTTTTACCTGCGGGCAAGATTACCAATGACATTGGTGATGATGCGCGCTGCGGTAATCGCCGCCGTGCCGTTTAAGTCGAGGGGGGCTACGAATTCTATCAGGTCGAAAGCGACCAGATTGGCCTTTTTGTTGACAGCTGCGATGATGTCTATCATCTGGAAATAAGACAGACCGCCCGGAGTTGGGGCGGCAACTGCGGGCATGATGGCCGGGTCCAGTGCATCACAATCAAAGGTAATCATACAATTGGCACCCTTTTTCAAATGCCTCAGGGCAGCTGCAATGCCATCTTGGTGCAGCATGTGTGCGGTAATGATTTTAGCGCCCCAGTCTGTCGCAATCTCGACTTCCTGCGCGCGCGCTGAGCCCAGCCCGCGAATGCCAATTTGAATGATCTCGTCTACATGTCCAAATTCAGAAGCCCGCCGCATGGTGCTGGAAAAGCCGTGAGGCTCACCGCGGCGCTGGTCGCGCCAGTCAATATGCGCATCAATCTGTATGAGGGTGAGGGGACCTTTAGGCGCAAGGGCTTCGATGAAGGGGATGGGGGTTGAATCATCGCCGCCGATCATGATGGGGACGGCACCAGCATCGAGAATACGTTGCACTGCGTTTTTGATCAGCGCGCGATTTCCTGCACCATCGAGCGAAGATGTTGCCAGATTTCCTGCGTCAATCAATTTGAAATCATTGCTGCCAAGCAAGGGGCCGCCCAAATCAAAATCCCAGTGTTCAACCCATTCAGCATCCGGTTTCAACGCCTGGCGCAAGGCATCGGCCGTGGCTGCATAAGGCTCATTATCAACCCCTTCGTAAGGCGTTCCATGTGGTGCGCCAAACAATACAGCATCGGCTTCACTCAGAGAAATATCAGACCGGGAACCCATAAAGGGCATATCAACGGGTTTGAAAAGGTCAGTCATTTTTATTATCCTTATCTGGTGTCTGATTGATTGTTGCAGACTTAAAATTAAAATCTGCCGTTAGTCTTTTCAACTGCTCAACCACAAAATCAGTAGCAGCGGTGCCAAAATGTGATGCATCGGTAAAATACGACCATTTACCATCGTCGATTTTGCACGTGTTGGCACAGAAAATGGATGCGGGCTTTATGATTTCAACACCAAATTCTTTTGCGATCTGATCAAAATAACCCTCAGAATTATTCACATTCCGCAGGTTTGTTACTTCTAGCCGGGCCAGACTCTCCAGATAATCGGCCTGATTGAGAATCATGGAAGGTTGCAGTGCCGCTGTTCCAGTAACGTTAATCTGGGTGCTTATGATCACTATTTTTTTGCTGAATTTTGCAAAATGGCGCAGGGTTTTTCTTAAGAAAGGATCCCACTTGCGCAGCGCAAACCCTTTTGTGTCTGCTGAGAGTTTTGAATTTAGCAGGCTTTGATTATACCCGCTCCAGTTTTGTGACAATACAATAACATCGTAGGATTTTTCATTTTTGTACAAGGTTTCAGCAACCGATGAACATGAAATGTCCGCAAACTGGTCCTTGAAATCAACCCCTTTTAACAGGACGCATCCACCGCGGGTATAGGCATCAATCTGCGACAGCTCAATACCCCAGGCCGTGGCCAGAGGGACGATGTATTGCTGGAGAATTGAATCGCCCACGAACAGAATTCTGGCAGGTTTTGAACTTGCCAGATGGACACCACGCTTGAAATTCTGGTGAAACGTCAGGGCAGATTTTTCTGCCACCTTTTTTGCAAAGGGATTAAGCAGTGCAAATCGCGCTGGAACACCATTGTTTTTAGCAACAAAGAACCCCGCAGTCCCAATGGCAACAATGATGCATAGCAGGGATAGGGGGATGATTTTGCTCTTAAGTTGACTGCCATATTTCACACCGTTGCGCAGCGGTTTTTCAATCCATAGATATGTCGCTGATGCCAGGGCAAACCCGAGTATGAGGGTTACGGCAGTTCGTTCGGGCAAACCGGCATCGCTGTATAATTGGTTGAAAAAAACGATAATTGGCAGATGGAATAAATACAGCGGATAAGAAATCAGCCCGATGAAAACCACTGGCCGATAGCTGAAAAACCTGCCAATTGGCGTGGTTGCAAGAAACAGAATTAAAAGTGCAGTACCCAGGCTTGGCCATAATGCATTTATTCCCGGAAATACGCTTTTTGGCGTCAGAAAAATCATCGAGCCAAGGATCAACACCAGTCCAACCCCACTTAACAGCGACTTATATAGCTGTGGCACGGCTTCAAACTGGTCGGCGTATTTACGCAGCATCTGGGCGCACAAAGCGCCGATCATGAGTTGGAAAGCGCGATATTGCGGGTAATAATAAGATTTGGCCCCACCTTGCTGGGCGGCAAATTCAGACCATGCCAAAAAGACGATCACCAGCACAGCCAGAATGAATGTTTTGTAATTTATGCGGCCTATAAGCAAAAGACCTGCCGGCCACAAAACGTAGAATTGTTCTTCCACACCCAATGACCATAAATGTAACAGTGGCTGGCTGCGGAAATCCTGGGCAAAATAGTCCATTCCCTGGGCAAACAGAATATTTGCAGCCCCAAAGGCGCTGAATACCACCACCTTTCCAAGGAAATCATATGCCCTGAGATCATACAGCAGAAAACCCATAAACAGCACCAGAATTAAGGTCAGTGCCAGTGCTGGAAGCAGTCGGGTTATCCGGCGTTTGTAAAAAGTCCAGTAGGAAAAACGCAGCAAAGCCTGTTCATGTAAAATCAAGGATGTGATGAGGAAACCACTGATAACGAAAAAAACATCGACACCAATAAATCCGCCCGGTAACAGAGCGGTATCAAGATGAAAAATTATGACAGAGATGACAGCCAGAGCCCGCAGTCCGTCAATATCAGCCCGGTATTTCATTACTGGATTTCCAAAATCGGTTAAGAATCCTATCAGCCATGAAAATATGTACAGGGTTTGAAGACGTATAGACAAAGGATTTAATGTCTGGCTTGAAGATATATTTTTTGGCTGTATCTTTTTAAACGTGTTTTCCATCATTCGACCCCGCCTGAGCCTTGTTCAGGTACCAGCAACCAGATAACCATCGAGCATTATGTTCACCTTTGCCGCTGCTGTCTTTTTCCTGCTTATTACCCCCGGCCCTGGCGTTTTGACGATTGCCGGAGTGGGCTCGGCCTATGGCTGGCGCGCTGCAATGAGCTTTTTTGCCGGCCTGTTTGTCGGCACCAATCTGGTAGCGCTGGGCGTTGTATCGGGGCTGGCGGCTATTGTGCTCGCCAATGATAATATCCGCCTCGCACTGTTTGTGGCTTCAGCCTGCTATCTGGTCTATCTGGCTGCACGCATTGCATTGTCGGGTGCGAAAATTGCATTCATAAAAACTGCCAAACCGCCGGGGTTTTGGGGTGCCATAATGCTTCAGGCCATCAATCCAAAGGCCTATGCGGTTAATACAACGCTCTTTGGCGGCTTTGCATTTATGCCGCAGGATCTGGCAACTGAGACACTGATAAAGTTTTTGATTATCAACATGATCTGGATACCGGTTCACCTGCTGTGGCTTTTTGCCGGTGTCACTTTGCACAGGCTTGATCTTCCGGCAAAAACTCAAACGACCATTAACATTACCATGGCCCTATCGATGCTGGCGGTGGTTGCGCTGGCCATCCTCGCGCCGAAATAGAAACCATGTTTCACTATAAGTGCTTGACTTTTAACCGCCCGTGGTCAATACCGTGCCCGCAACGTTCTCTGGCTGCCGCGTGAGCAGTCATCACCAACCATCACCCATATAATTAAAAATGTGATGTAGACCTTGGTGCAAGAGGCGTTAATTTCCATAAGTTCCCAATTCACGCGGGGGTACTGACGATCTGGCAGCTAATAAGCTCGGCCATGATCGCAACCGCAACCATCAGGCCCACCCGCCATACTGGCGAGAGGTGTACCTGTTATTTTGATTCACCGTTGGCCGCGGGGCTTTGGTTTTGTCCAGCCCGCGCCACAGACAAGGTATATATTTTGACACAATTTGAAGCTCTCGGGCTTTCCGCAGTAATACTTAAAACTCTTGAAACACTTGGGTATGAAAACCCGACCCCCATTCAATCACAGGCTATTCCGCTTGTGCTGGACGGCAAAGACCTGATGGGTCTGGCCCAGACCGGCACCGGCAAGACGGCAGCATTTGGCCTGCCGCTGATCCAGCACCTCAACAAAGGTAACTTTAAACCTCAACCCAAAACCGTTCGCGCATTGATCCTGGCGCCAACGCGTGAACTGGCCAAACAGATATGTGAAAACCTCAACGGGTTTGCAAAGCGCACACCGCTGCGTATCTCCATGGTGGTCGGTGGCGTATCGATCGGCGCCCAGATCAAAAACCTCGCCCGCGGCACCGATGTTCTGGTGGCAACACCGGGGCGTTTGCTTGACCTGGTCGAGCGCCGCGCCGTTGATTTGAGCACCGCGCAATATCTAGTTCTCGACGAAGCCGACCAAATGCTCGATCTCGGCTTTATTCACGCCTTGCGCAGAATTGCCAAATTGTTGGGAACCCCGCGCCAGACCATGTTGTTTTCAGCCACCATGCCAAAACTGGTGGCCGAACTGGCCAGCACTTACCTCACTGATCCTGTGCGCATTGAAGTCTCACCTTCTGGCAAGGCTGCTGATAAGATCAACCAGTCGGTCCATTTCATCAATCAACAGGGCAAGCAGGAATTGCTTAAAGATTGCCTGATTGAGCGCCGCGATGATCTGTCATTGGTCTTTGCCCGCACCAAACGCGGTGCCGAGCGCCTGATGAAGCATCTGGTCAGTTGCGGTTTTAAAGCCGGTTCCATCCACGGCAACAAAAGCCAGGGCCAGCGCGACCGCGCCATCAGAGCCTTCAAGAGCGGTGAAACCCGTATTCTTGTTGCCACTGATGTCGCCGCACGCGGCATTGATATTTCCGGCATCAGCCACGTTTACAATTATGAGCTGCCCGAAGTGCCGGAAAACTATGTCCATCGTATCGGCCGCACCGCGCGCGCCGGTGCTGAAGGACAAGCCATTGCCTTTTGCTCACCGGAAGAATTTCATCTGTTGCAGGCGATTGAAAAGCTGATGGAGATCACCATTGACGTTGCCAGCGGGCAAAGGCCCGAACGCGGCATCAAACCAGCGCGCAAAAGCAAGGGCCGCTCGGGCAACAAAAATCAGGGTGCCGCCAAAAAACATCGCACCAAACGCGATGGCCCCAAGGGTGCAAATTCACCCAAACCGGCAAACAACAACCGCCCCGGCAAATGGCGCAACCGGCCCAAGAAGAAAAAAGTCGCTGCGTAAAACCCATCGCCTTTAACTGGTTTCAAAACCACGCTTCCTGGTCATCCCCGCGGGCTTTGCTTTCAAAGCCGCGGGTCAACTGGGTTTGCAGGACCTTTGCGCGCTCTTGAACAGATGTTGTCCCGAAAATCCATAGCGATGAGCTTTCGACCATATGGTAGATATGGCTATGCCGTCACCATCGAGGAATGGATCGTCGGATCAAGTTCGATGATGACGGTTTGCAAGTTTAGGTGATTGGCATTTCACGACAACAAACCCGGCAGTCTTTGCTTCAGTCGGCTGGCCAGCAGGTCGAGGTGGTTTTCTTCCATCGGGATTATTTCGGCAAGCGTCCGTTCGATGACTTCCGGGCTCAAGCTGTCAATCGACAGGGATCTGGTCCAGTTGTTGTGCTGTAGATAGTGGCGGTATTCCTGTTCCTGGGGCGAAAAACTGTGAATTTCTGGCGTCAGACCGATGACCGGTATTCTGGCCGCTATAGCCTCGGAAATCATGGTGCTGGAATCTTCGGTACACGCGATGATGTCGGCGGTCTCAAAAATCCTGCCCAATGTGCCGGGTCCGGCGGTTCTGAAATCTATGAACTCTATTCCGCTGTCGCTCCCAGCCGCTTTTTGCGCGAAAAGATCGCTGGCAAATTCAGAGGTGCGGCGCGAATTGCTGATCAGCCATCGCGTGCCGTTGCGCTTGTGGACCGCGTCAACCATGTCAGCAAGCCTTTGCCACTCATCGCTGGTGTATTTGTATCTGGGTGTATCACCGCCGAGCAGCAAACCGGCGATTGCGGGCGTTGTCTGCGAGGGTTTTGACCGGCTCATAGCATCCGGGTCAAGCTTGCACGGTTTGAGGCTGACCAGATGGCGCGGAAGGTCGGCAAAGCGCTCATATGAGGTGACGACAATACTAAAGTTTTCCGGCTGAAACCGGCGCACCGAGCCGATAAAAATATTATCCGCGCCAAGCGCCCTGGCCGCCGCCACATTGGCTCCAAGGGTGTTGCCGCCCGCAGAAATGACCAGTTGGGCCGCAGCAAGATCATCAAGGTTGATGCCGTACCCCAGTTTCAGCATCACTTTGTTGGCTGCTTTCGCGTTCGCCATTTTGGCCAGCAACCTTCCCGGTGCCCACCAATTGCGTTCAATTCTTATGCGCGTGACGTTGGTGCACACCAGTCTTTCCAGCGCTGTGATCACACCTTCTGCCAGATGATAGTGGCCGGGATTGTCATCGACCAGCAACAGCACTTCGATTGTTTTCATTGCCCTAACCAGTGTGTCGCATCCTTGTGGCAATGAGTGCGCCAAGGATTAAAATCCAGCCCAACCCCGCCTTGGAATGTTCGGCCAGCGAATTTCTGCCCTGAAACAACAAAATGTCACCCAGATCACTGATTGAAGGCGGCGTCATGATAACAATCTGCCACGGCAGGCCGTCAAAGATAGTCTGATAATAGAGATAATAAGCCTGTGGCGACAGCCACAAAAATAACCATAACAATGTTGTAGCCGTAAAAAGACGCAAGCCCAGGCCAATACCGGGTTTTTGCCGGGGGCCGTGTTTGTATAAAGCAAAGGCAATATAGACCACGATGAATGCCAGTAAAATCGACAGCATTGTCAATCCGGCGCGACCAAGCAGTGTCAATTCGAAAAATGTATCGCGCTCATAAATCTGCATGATGATGACCGGTGCTCGAGTTCGTGTGATCGGATTATACTCAAACGTTCAGCCAGTGTCTGTAAAAGATGCTGGAGAATCATCCTGATCTATCCGCTCTCGTGGTTCACTTGTCAAAAAATGAGAACATTAAAAGAACGTGAATGCAAAAGCTTGTTTAAAAACAATGAATTAAAAAACTTCTTGTCAATGAGAACAAAATGAGTACAAATACGGCAATTGAATTTCCACAGCCGTTGTGAAATAAGGAGTAAGGACATGGGCGAGCGGGCATTACGAGTTGTAGAGAATAACAATATGGACAAAGGTAAGGCACTTGACGCGGCATTAAGCCAGATTGAGCGGGCGTTTGGTAAAGGCTCGATCATGAAGCTTGGCAAGAACGAGCAGGTTGTTGAAATCGAATCAGTTCCAAGTGGCTCTCTTGGTCTGGATATTGCGCTGGGAATTGGTGGACTGCCGCGCGGACGGGTTATTGAAATTTACGGGCCTGAATCTTCGGGTAAAACCACGCTTGCCTTGC
>CAZJUF010000060.1:0-11339 GCA_964549055.1 uncultured Hyphomicrobiales bacterium
TGAATGAGTGCCGTGGCTTTTTCATGCAACACCTGGGTGTTCACCACCATGCCGCTGATGTAAGCCACAGCTGATATAAACGACAGGCCGATCAAAAGTGTGTTGTCATGATCTAAAACCCGGTTTACCGGCAAAACATTGAGGAAATCCGCATAGACCAGAAACACCACGCTTGCACACGACAGGACCAAAGATGCGGCAATGACTTTCTTGCTTCCGGAAAATGCCGATTCCACCGGCACCACTATCATCCAGGCCATAACGAACGATGTGATCCCACCGGTATAGGCGGCGGTAAAGGTGACAAGTGCGGTGAGGTTTATAGCGGACAGAAGATGAGCAACGGCCAGTTTGCCGGTTCGCGACAAAAAGGTTGCTATGTAGGCTGGCGTAATCAGCCCTAAGAAAATCAACAAGCCGACAAAATCTTTGGCACTAACAACGATCAGATAGACCGGCAAGGCGGCAACCGCCAATAGAGCACTGCCAAGGTGGGAGGTAATAAATGCCCGGTGACGAATGCGCTCTATGGCATCACCGCGCGCAGATACATGTATCAACAGACGCATGCTGCGTTTGAGTTTGCGTTGTAAACTCCTGATCATCGAAAAATTCATATCACCCGCTTTTATGCTTCAAACAGCAGGATGCCTGATTGAGCTTAAAGAACATTGAAACGAAACCGTTGTGATTGGGGTAATTATTCTAATTTGAATTTGGTTTTCATCAATGTTTTCAGGGCGTTATATTAACGTGGTATAGAAAGTGTTGCTTTTGATCTCATTGTGATCAGAAATGAAACACTTTTCGGAAAAATGCAGTCGCCGCCAAGAATTTTTCAAAGTTTTTTGACGGTTTGCAAACGCGCCTTTTTATGGAACGCCTCAGGTATTCATGCGGTATTGAATGCGGGTTTTGATAGAAAGATATGGCTCCGGTCTGGTTTTTTGCAGAGGCGAGTGAAGAAAAACCACATGATTCAGCGGTTTTTTTTCAAAAGATTTATCTAAAATTTGAATCAATATCATTTTGAACTTTATTCTAAATTGTGTAAAACTATAATAAAATAGAGTATAATAAAATTTTACTCTAATTGTAATAAAGTAAAATTCAAATAAATTCATATTTTTTACTTGATTTAAACTTGCGCATCGTAGTGTTCGTCATCTTCGAATTGAAGGAAGGGCAAACAATGTTTTTAGTACGGAGTGCATTTTGGCTATCGGTAGTGATATTGCTGCTGCCAGCAGAAAATAGCGAAACGAGTAACAAGTTAAGCGCAATTCAAACCAACGTGACAGCGGGCGAAGCGCTGGTGGCGGCGCAATCCACCGTGAGCGATCTCTCAGGATTTTGTCAGCGCAATCAGACGGCCTGCGAGACCGGAAAAGCGGCTGTTGATACATTTATACGTAAAGCCCAATACGGGGCGAGCCTGTTGAACAATTGGGTGAGCGGGGTCTCATCCGCCAATGCATCAAGTGTTAAACCGGTCGATCGCTCGGCTTACATTGAACCCGCGACCCACAAAAAGGTCAAAATAACCGCTAAAACCCGACAACAAATTCAACTGGCAGATAAGGTACGCGCCTCCCAGCAAACTTTAACCAAAGAGGATTTATCCCCATCGTGGGGAGGGCCGAAGATTAAAAGAAAAGCATAACAAATACCGGGTCTGGTTTTACGAGGCCGATATTGAGGGCAGAACGCCAATATCACCGCCTTAACACCCAGATCCAATGACATCTCATTCAGAGGGACCCCCGCCCCTCGAATACGGCAGCAACCCTACCTGCCGATAAATGCACCACGGACGCCGGATTACCCTGCCCTTTCCGCGCCTCCGTGGTGCTTATTTATGCCTAAGTGTCTGATTTGAAGTTCCTGTGCCAGCCCTCTCCCCCGGCCCAACCACCCCACAGGGTACCCTTATCGGGTGGTTGGACCGGGGGAGAGGGCTGGCACAGGAACTTCAAATCAGGTGGTAAGATAAAAACCTCTTAGACTTCTTGTTATCAGCGCCATTTGCCGCTATCTCTACAGCAAATAAAATCTGACATATGCCGGGGCATTGTTCACAAGGTTTGATTTATCGGCTTTTGTGAGCGATTAAAAAACTTATGACCGTTCAAGATCTGCTGGATGATTTCGAATTCCTGGATGACTGGGAAGACCGCTACCGCTATGTGATTGAGCTCGGCCGCCAGCTTGCACCACTTGATCCCGAAGACAAAACGCCGGTGAACAAAGTCAATGGCTGCGCCAGTCAAGTGTGGCTGGCAACAAAAATTACCCCCTCTCCTGCCAGCAAACCGGTGCTCACCTTTCTCGGCGACAGTGACGCCCATATTGTTCGAGGGTTGATAGCAATCCTGTTCATTATCTTTTCCGACAAACCGGCCGACCAGATCGTCGACCTCGATGTCAAAAAAATATTCAACCAGATCGGCCTTGATGAACATCTTTCACCACAGCGTTCAAACGGTCTTATATCGATGGTAGCGCGCATAAAGACCGACGCTCAAAACGCGCTGACGGCAGCCGAAACCTAAATATCAGTATTCTTATTTAATGGTGGCAAACCACTACTAACGCCCGCGTCAGTTGTGATATCGGCAAAGAGTTCGGGCTATATCTTGCCTGCCCGTTTGTTGCCGGTAGCGATTAAAAAATCCGATGGGTTTTGTACCATCCACTCCTGAAGGCCCGGCATGTAAATGGCAACCTTATCAAAGCCTAAACGATGCATCGTAAATGCGGTAGAGGCCGCCGCTATCCCGCTACCACAATAAATGATCGTGCTTTGCGTCTTGTCATCTGGAAAGCGGGTAGACAGAGTAGATGTCGAAAAATATTCTCCAGTACAAGGATCAACCAGACTTTCTGCTGGAATGTTGACAGCACCTGAAATATGGCCGCTAATCCCCAACCTGGTGGCTTTTCCGGAAAACTGCTCCTGCGTGAGTGCATCCACAATCAGGACTGAAGCATCGACGAGAGCAATACGCAGAGCTTGCCTGTCAACAAATATGTCGGGTCGAATGCGGGGTGTCAGAATTTCTGATTGTCTGCTTACGTGCAATTTGTCAGTTGATCCGCCATCAGATTTCCACCTGCTCAGCCCGCCATCCAGAACTGCGGCATTATCAAAACCGATCCATCGCAACATCCACCATACCCGCGCTGCCCACATGGAATTGCAAGTGTCATAAAGCACAACTTTGCTCTGGCTGCTGATGCCCAGGTTTCCCATCGCGACTGCCAGTTTTTCCGGGTCGGGCAAAGTGTTGCGATAGCGGTTGGTGTCGCCACTCATTTCCTTTGAAAAATCAGCGAAACCGGCACCTGTTATGTGCTCATCCTTCCATTGCGGGAGTCCGCTGACAGTTAGATACCGATTTGCGGATTTATCGAACTCGGCGAAATTTGTACAATCAAGGATGATCAGATCCGTATCGTGCAGGTGTTCCTGCAGCCAATTTGTCGAAACCAGACTTTCCATGGGTTTCCTCTACATTATGCAAAATATCAAAATTCAATCGATCGTATTCTCATACACATCAAGAGTTGAGTTCACTCATTCGTCCTTCAGCAATACGCTTGATTGTGCCTTCAAACTGTTTTTTGTAATCCTGGCCTTCGATGTCAAATGATAGTGCGAAAATCCTTAAACCCTTGTGCTGGATAACAGGCAAATTCGCTGATTTCCTTGCATCAAAGCGCGCTTTCAATGCCCGTTTTTTCCGCAATTGGTGCGGTTGATATTCATTGTATTGGGCGACACTGATTTTTTTACCAAGAACCAAATCCCCACCCGTGACAGCCGCCTGGACGATCTCATCGCCAATTCTGGTGCGCGTAATAGTTCCGTTAAATCCGTCATCCTCACCCGAAGGACCACCGCCTGGCCACACATCTGACGCCGTAATATCCGCGGTTTCACCCAGGGCATCCGGGCAAAGCTTGCACCGGGTTTCCAAATCCCAGGTATTCTCATTTTCCCACAATTCATTGTATGTCACTTCAAAGGACTTGCCATTTTTGGTCTTGATTTGCGTTGATCCGGGGTTTCCATGTCCACGATAACGAAAGGACGTCAACTCACCTTCCTCAATTGCAAATTGATCCAGAAGAAGTTTTGATTTGGTCAATCTTGACTGCCCACCACATATAAGTGCCAATCGGGCAACGCACAAAACATCAACACGCGGATCGGATTTCGATAAATTGTGAACGGCATTCAAATCACACGGTTTGGCAATAATTGCGAACCGGCGTCCTGTGTCCAAAACTTTATCAAACCCGGCCAATGGGGAAGTGGGTCCATATCGCGAGCCTTTCCGCTCCAGCACTTCTGCCGGGGTTTTGCTCATCACCCATTTACTGCGCATAGGGTTGGCCGGATCAGCGCATACATGAAGGATGAAATCAACTTTACCAGATTTCAGCAATGAAGCACCCAGTGCCGTCAAAACGCCACCAGATGAAGCCTCAAAGCGTAATTCGGGATCAGCCGCCCATGCCTCTTGCATATTGGAATACGCCCCCCAAACCAAATCAGCCGACAAGCCTTTTTCCGGTCTGGATTCGACATTTATGCCGGGGCAAGCCGTGAGAATTCTCTCTTCTTCATTGTTTGTGAAACCGTTGAGGGAAGATGGGCGCAAGCTGCCATTTTTGTTCAGGTGCATGCTTACCCGCCCCCTGGTAATGGCCTCACACAAACCACAGCCAATGCAAAGACCGGTCGTTACAATATCAAAAACCGATTTCGCAAAACCTGTCACGATTCAGGGTCCGTCACTGTCAATAAGCAAGGAATTTTTGCCCGATGTTTTATTCCTGGCAGTTTTTTCTGATTTCAAAACATTACCACCTCAATGCGGGACCAACACCTGATAGCACATAATAACCGAACAATCAGTCGAATGTGTTTATCACTCCAGTATCTCCGGGCGGTAATTATCATCTCCCCAGTGGCGTATAGCTGTTGTTTTATAGTGGTGGCGGGTCTGGACGGGGATCATGCCATAGTGCTGGCCTAATCTGGTCAGGGCGATTTGCAAAACAATTTTGCCCGAACGCTGGGGCAGGGATAAGTGTTTTTCGGCTTCGTCCATGCCCTTTAGATGGCAACAGACTTCTATCAATACATCGCAGAGATCTGCACCTGTTGCATCGAGAGCTTTAAAGAAGCGTTGTTTTGCGGCGATGGCTGCTTCGCGCATGGCGACACCGTTTCCGGCATCTCCTGTCCGTTTGCCGGAAGAAGATGTCATTGGTGCGGTGATGTCCGAGGTGATGCGGGGGCTCATCTGGGCTTTTTCAAAGTCACCGCGCAACCTCTCGCCTGCATCATATTGCTGCTGGCTCAAAAGAGGAGTACCATCTGCGCTCTTGCGATGGCGCAACCAACCCAGTGGGCTTTCGGTCAGGTTGACAGTCAGTTTGCGAACGCTGTTGGGTGCTATTTCAATATTTCTGGTGCCGTTGAGCTGGTGTTGGGCGCGGTAGGGATCGTTAGTGGCCATTCTGCGCCGCAGCCATGATTCACCCTGGCTCGTTATATGCCAGTGACCATTGGTGCTTTCAACCAGCCAGTCATTGGCAACAAAACCTTCGAACATATCGGCTTGCAGTTTCAGCACCGGTTTTTTATGGTTGTTGCGCGAGACAAACAAACCATATTCGCATCGTTTGTCCAGATGCGTACCCAGCCTGGCCAGATATGAGCGGGCTTCAATCAGACGTCGAAAAATGCGTGCGGCTTCCTGTTCAAGGGCTTTTGCGGCCACTTGTTTCCTATATGTTCTGACGACAATCGGTGTCATTGTGCCCCCATACGTGATTGTTGCTGAAAGGCCCAGCCGCGAACCGCGCTTTCAAGGCAGTCGAGGCAAAAATCAAGATCGGGATCATCGCGGCAATCTTCTATTTTTCGACAGGCGTGGGCGGCTGTGGTGCGGTCGCGCTCAAACAATTTGCCCACCTCGGTAAGGGAATACCCGCAGGCGACATGTGCGAGATACATGGCGACCTGCCGGGCGAAGGCGACAGCTGCCCGGCGTCTTGTCGATGCCCGCAACTCCATTTCACAGATGCCAAAGGCACTGGCTACGGCCTGAAGGATCAATCTCGACAAGGCAAGACTTTCCAGTTTTGAACCACTACCAAATGTCAGATTGTTACGTGGCAAGGGGGACGCTGATTGCGGTGTGGGTGGTGTTTTCGAATGGAACATCAATTTTTCACCTCCGTGATTTGGGGTCTGAACAGGTCAACAGGATGAGTTTTCCACTGTTTATAGGAAAAAATACCTTTCTTTTACTATTTTTGCAAGTTTTTCACTCACGGGGATAAGTTTTCTGGAATTTCTCACGAATTAGGAACATTATACAGAGAGGCAAAGGAGTTCACACATGCAGACACGAATTCGCAAATTGCGCAAAACGCGCGGCTGGACCTTGCAGCAGCTGGCTGATCTGATTGGCACGACACCGCAAACTGTACAGCGGCTCGAAACTGCCAACATGACCGTTTCCATGGACTGGCTGGAAAAATTCGCCAACGCCTTTAATGTTTCAGCAGTAGACCTGATGGAAGCATCTTCGGCACGGGACATCGAATGCATTGGTGAAATTGGCCACAATGGCGCGCTGGAAAACACGCCGGGAGGGTTTGCCGAGCAGACTTTTCTCAGCTTCGATATACCGGCACACAACCCTGTGGCTGTTCGCATCACTCAATCTGTTGGAACATATTTACCCGGAACGGTACTGGTGGCGGACAGGCTGGCGAGACCGCAATGGTCAAATGCGGCCGGGTGGGACTGCCTGGTCGGGCTTGAGGAGGGTTCCATACTTCTACGCCGATTAATCGAAGGGCCGGAGGACAGGTTCACTCTTGTTGCCCTTACTTCTGGCATGCCGGTTTTGTACAATCAAAAACTCGACTGGGTTGCCCGTATTGTTATGCGAATGGATTATCTTTGATGTTTTTTGGATTTGGGCTTTTTTGAAGGTTCCCGGCCCAACCACCCCTCAGGGTATCCTTATCGGATGGTTGGGGGGGAGCGGGCTGGCCGGGAACACTTCAGGAAAAAGCTCCGGAAAATTTAATCCCCGCCTCCCCTGATCACCCACATTCTCCTTAGCTGACTAAAAAAGGAGAATTGATTTGGACACTATTACTTCGCATCCCTCCGGCAAAAACAGATCTGGCATCGGGTGGTCGCTGAACCGGCTGGTGAACGCTGGAAGTGCCAGCTACCACAGGCGGCTGCACCTGCAACAATTGTTGCCAATTTCGCTGAAAAAGATTGATGACCGGTCTTCACAAAACCGCCGATGGATTATTTCCCGGCTGGCCACTGCCCTGCGTCAGGAACGTAACCGGGGCAGATGCGGACACTGGACCTATAGCCTCAACCGCCACGTAGCTTTACTGCAGGCTTACCGGGGTGAGCGGGAATTGCTTGAAAATTCAGGGGATTAAAGTTCGCGCGGCCTTAATGGGCGCGGCTTATTCTCGCGCTTTCAACGCCCGCCGACAAAAACCCGGCATCGAAATGTTCCTGATCAGCGATTGTTTTAGCCTGGGAAACTGGCAGAAACACGTCGTATGAAAGAATCATTGAAACGTTTTTCCCATCTTCGGAAAGAGGCAGTTTTATCCAGAATTGAGCAAGGTGTTCTTTATGCTCACCTGAGCCCTGGACGACGCCTTGAGCGGGGCGGCCCTCAAAAGCTACGCGATGGAACGCCGAGAGCCAGTAATCAGTTTTTGCACCGTAATCGACTTCATCGAGATGAACACCGGTGATATCACGGCCATAATGTTCCCTGAGCTGGGTACCTGCCAGGCGCACGCGAAAACGTTTGTGCACCAGATCTACATCGATCAAGGAAATGAGTGGAAGCAGGCGTGGAAAATCACAAGGATTAATATCACGGCGGGAGGGAAGCTGGCCTTGATCGGATCGAGACATCCAGTATTCGAAGAGCTGCCGTTGCTCTGGAATAACCAATTGCGCCTTAAAAGCCAGTTCAGTTGTCAGCGCCATTCAGTCCCCACCGTTTTGCGAATCACTTGATGATTAATTCACAACACAATGAATCAAAACGATGAATCTTGGCAAGCTCTAAATAAAATGAATTAAAACCTGTGGATTCTTATCGACAGGATTATTGGCATTTAGACAAAAAAACCCCGTGCAAATATGTTTCACACAGGGTTCAATTTCTATTTTGCTCTGGCAAACTCTGCCTGGCAAAGCAACTCAGGCACGCTTGCGCTGGCGACCTTTTTGCCCAAGCCCCATGTTTTTGGCAAGCTTGGAGCGGGCGGCAGCATAATTTGGTGCAACCATCGGATAATCACGCGCCAGGCCCCATTTCTCGCGATATTCTTCAGGTGTCAAATCATAATGCGTGCGTAAATGACGCTTCAGTGATTTGAATTTCTTGCCATCCTCCAGACAGATAATAAATTCAGGTGTAATTGACCTGCGTGGAGAGATTGCGGGTTTTTGTGGCGGCACTGCCGGATTTTCCCCCTGGCTCACAGCGCTGCAAAGGGCTCTGTGCACATCATTAATCAGTGCCGGTAAATCTCCAGCTGTAAGAGCGTTGTTGCTTACATATGCGGAAACAATTTCGGTAGTTAATTCAACAAGTTCAGTTTTAGAATCCATGGTCGGTTCCATATTTCAATAAATTCCTCAGTATCTTTTGCCGCGACACACCTTATCTGTAATTACGCAGCAGAAATCAAGTTTTTTAACTGCTTTTTTTACAATCTTTGCTGACCTGTTGCATTTTCCTAATCCAAGTCGGCAATTCGCTGACCTGAATTTGAATAAAAATTCAAATATTTAAAGCCAACATCATCTGATGATGTGAATATCCTTCCGTCCTTTTAATTCTTGAGAAGTTAACATATTTCTCAACCATCGCTATACACTGTTAGTCTTGTTAGTTGCATATAATCTTATATGACAAAAAAACTTATTTAAAACAACTACTCAATCTATATTTTAATAATTCATTAACCATCCTCACCTTAAATAAACCCCAAGAGCGTAATCAAATTCAGGGGTAAATCTGTTAAAATGAGATCCGATACTGGAATACTCTTTTTTAGCCTCAGCGCTACGTTGTTTGGCTTCTGGTTGGCGCTTTCCGGTCACTACACATCGACATTTATCACCATTGGCGCTATTTGCTCCATTTTGATCGTCGCTTTCAGTGTGCGCATGTCGGTGGTGGATGAAGAAGGCCATCCCATCCACCTTGTTTTTCGCGCATTAACATACTGGCCCTGGCTGATCTGGGAAATTGCCAAGTCTGCATTTGATGTCACGCTCATTATTTTAAACCCGAAGCTACCGATTTCACCAACCATGGTCAAAATCAAGGCCCTGCAAAAAACCGGCCTCGGCGTCAGTATATTTGCAAATTCAATCACTCTCACCCCTGGCACAATCTCCGTGGATGTGGTCGGCGGTGAGATGCTGGTTCACGCACTATCCAAATCAGGGGCTGAGGATTTGCAGGAGGGCACCATGAACAGGCGTGTGGCCAAATTTGAGGGGCGCTCATAATGTTCATAACAGCAGGGTTTGCCATCATGTTTGCTCTTATTGTTGCGGTTGCCCGGGCCTTGTGGGGACCAACCGTGTTTGATCGCCTGCTGGCGGCCAACTCTATCGGCACGGCGGCTATTTTGCTCCTTGCTGTTTTCGGCTTTATTACCGACCGCCCGGAATTTCTCGATCTTGGCATAACCTATGCCCTTCTCAATCTGGTCGGCACTTTGGCCGTATTGAAATTCATCCGCTATGGCGATCTTGGCCACAGTGGTAAAGAGGGGGCGGCAGACACATGATGGAGACAGTCCTTGATATTCTGAGCTGGATACTCTTGGGCAGCGGCAGTTTTTTTTATGTTGTCGGGTCCATCGGGCTTTTGCGTATGCCAGATGTCTTCACCCGCATGCATGCAACAAGTGTCAGTGACACGTTCGGTGCTTTTTTGATGTTGGTTGGCATGATGCTGCAGGTTGAGCCTTCTCTGGTTACATTGCGGCTCATCATTATCATCGCGATTATTCTCTATACCGGTCCTGTGGCTACTCATGCACTGGCGCGCGCTGCCCGCCACGCCGGCATCAAACCTTTGCTGGATGATGACACAGATAACGACAGGGAGGGTACCCCATCGAAATAGAAGCCCTGATAAATATGGTGCTGCTGACGTTAATGGCGGCAATAACCATTGGCATTGTGCGCATACGCAATCTGTTTGGTGTTGTTGTTCTGTCCGGCATCTACAGTTTTCTTATGGCCAGCGTGATGATTGTGCTGGATGCCGTTGATGTGGCGATGACGGAAGCCGCTATCGGTGCTGGTATCTCTACTGTGTTGATGCTGGGCGCTCTATATTTAACAAAAACTCATGAATCCGATCCCATTCACAGTCAGATACCCGCTCTGCTTATTGCTATTGTCATTGCAGGTGTTTTGGTCTTTGGCACACTTGATCTGCCGCCATTTGGCGAGGCAACCAATCCAATCCATCTTAATGTTGCCAATTACTATCTGGAAAATTCAGTAAAGCAGACCACGGTACCAAATGTCGTCACCTCGGTGTTAGCGAGTTATCGCGGGTTTGATACACTGGGTGAAACCGCGGTTGTTTTCACCGCGGGAATAGGCGTTTTGATGTTATTGCGCGGCAGGCGCAAATCAAAGGCTGCGAAAGATCAGGAGCGCCAGAATGAAGCTTGATCTTATCTTGAGGGTAACAACTAAAATGTTGCTGCCTTTCATTTTGATGTTTGCAATTTATGTGCAGTTTCATGGTGATTTTGGTCCCGGTGGCGGTTTTCAGGCTGGCGCCATGGTTGCCGCAATGGTGTTTTTGTATTCCATTACATATGGATTGCCCGCAGCCCAAAAAGCAGTGCCCCCGGGCATGGCTCAAATGATGATACCAGCGGGTGTTCTGATTTTTGCCGGCGTCGGCGTTTATGCCATGTTCAACGGCGGTCAGTTCCTCAATTATTCTGTTATCGCTGAAGATGCTCCCCACGCACAGGCTCTTGGAATATTGCTGGTTGAAAGTGGTGTGCTCATTACCGTTGCCGGTACTTTTGTCAGCATATTTTATGCATTTGCCGGACGGGGGCGCTGATGGAATTTTCCAAAGAAATTATTGCAAATTACAATAACTGGGTCACCATCTTCTTGATGGTTTCCGGGCTGTATATCGTGGTCGCGCGCGGCAATATGGTCAAGAAACTTGTCGGCCTTTCGCTGTTTCAGACTTCCGTCTACCTGT
>CAZJUF010000061.1:0-11287 GCA_964549055.1 uncultured Hyphomicrobiales bacterium
AGGTGCCGTTGACTTCGACGACATAAGTAACAACGCGCTGTGGCTCTACGCTCAATCGGAAAACGCCCGGACGGCCCAATACCCGCTCTGGTTCTGCGCCTGAAGACGCTGTTATGCTCAATACGGTCTGGCCACCGATGTTTGGCCAGATCAGCCCGGTACCCACAAAACCACGCCTGGGCACGACGATCAGCGGCTTTATGGTTTCGTCAGTGGTGTTGGCGAGGGTAAAGGTCAACCATTTGTAGGGAACCTGCTGGCTCAATGCTTTGACAGAGAGCTGCTCGCGCTGTTTTGCATCCGCACTCAGAACTTCGATTTGCAGATTGGAATCGGCACTTTCATAGCGCTGAGCGATAGTGGACAGGTTTATCGCGTCATTGGCCACCGGCAGGGTTATAACTTCCTGAGCGTGCGCAAAGGCGGACCCGAACAATATGCTGATCGCCATAATCGCACAGGTGAAGATTACGCGGTAATGATACAGGTGTGTATTTATCGTTCGATACCTTTTAAAGAAGTCTCAGTTAAAACAGAAACGGTGCCTTATCCATCCTGTTCCGATTATCCGCATTCAGATGTTCATATCATCCGCAATCAGGCCAAACAAGAGATGGTCCTGCCATTTTCCATTTATGCGCAGATAACGCCGCGCATAGCCTTCTTCATTAAACCCGCTTCTTTTCAAAAGACGAACCGATGCTTCGTTAAATGGTAAACATGCAGCCTCCAGGCGATGCAGTTGCAGGGTTTTAAAAACATACGGAATGATGGCTGTCACAGCCGCAGTCATGTGACCGCTACGGGCATATGGCATGCCAATCCAGTAGCCAAGAGCGCAACATTGGGCAACACCTCTGCGAACGTTGCTCAAGGTCAGGCCACCGACGATATTGTCACTGTCGATTTCAAACAGAAAAAACGGATAGGCCAAATCATCACGCATATCGCGCCCATAGCGTTTGAGGCGGCGCCTAAAAGAGCTTTTGGACAGATCATCGCGTGGCCAGGTCGGCTCCCACGGGGTCAAAAATTCTCGGCTTAATGCGCGCAATTCCGCCCAATTCTGAAAATCCGACATCTGTGGCGCACGCAAATACACCTGCCCTGCACGTAAAACCGGACCTGTATCAAGTGGATTAACCGAGCGCAGGAACGCCATGACCATACCTTGTTAGAACGCACACATCGCTTTTGGTATAACATTTATCATACCCTACAGCGCTCATTCAAATTTTGCCCTGATATTGTCGAATGATGCAAGCCCTGATCCTGGACCGATTAATGCAATACTCGGATTTTGTTGTATTACCAGAGTTTCCGCCAGCCGGACAAGGGTGGCGACATCTACATTTTCAACTTTTTCAATCAGTTCATGAATTGGTATCACCCGGCCAAAAAGCAGCATTTGGCGGGCTATCTGTTCGGCGCGTGAAGAAGATTGTTCCAGACACATTACCAGGCCTGTTTTGAGTTGTGCCTTGGCGCGGGCAAGCTCCTCGGACTTGATTGAGCCGGAAAGTCTTTTGAGTTCCTGAACAATCACATTTCCCAGCTCCTCGGCTTTTTCCGGCCCGGTGCCTGCGTAAATGCCAAAGACCCCGGTATCTGAAAAACCCCAGTTGAAAGAAAACACCGAATAACAAAGACCACGCTTTTCGCGCACCTCCTGAAACAGTCGCGATGACATGCCGCCGCCCAAAATATAACTCAATATCTGCATGGCATAGAAATCAGGATCATTGACGGCGATGCTTTTGAGGCCGAAAATTACATGAACCTGCTCGATATCACGCTCAACGCGGGCGTCGCCACCGACGTAGGTTGCGGGTGCAAAACCGTCAAAGGTTTTTTCCTGCAGGGCACCAAAGCCCTCTTCAACCTGGGCCAGAAGGTTTTCGTGGTCGAGAGCGCCAACGGCTGCAATCACCATGGATGACGGCCGGTAATATTCATCCCGGTAGCATCTCAAATCATCGGACACAAACTCAGACACTGTCTCAACCGTACCCAGAATAGGCCGCCCCAGAGGCTGGTCGGGGAAGGATACCTGTTGAAACATGTCAAATACCAGATCATCGGGGGTATCCTGACTGTGGCCAATTTCCTGTATTATAACGCCGCGTTCGCGCTCCATTTCTTCATTGTCGAAGCTAGGGTTAATCAGAATATCTGACAAAAGAGAAACAGCCAGTCCGGTATCGCCTTTGAGCACGCGGGCATAATATGCGGTTGTTTCCAGGCTGGTTGCGGCATTGAGGTCACCACCGGAAAGTTCTATTTCTTCGGCAATTTCGAGAGCTGTGCGGCTCGGTGTGCCCTTGAAGGCCATATGTTCCAGAAAATGCGCGATACCGTGCTGGTGAATTTCCTCATGGCGCGCACCCGCATTAATCCAGACACCCAGCGATACTGTTTCAAGATGTGGCAAACAATGGGTGACGACACGCAAGCCGTTGGCAATCGTCGATATCTCCACACCGGGAATGTCAGTCATGGCTGGCGGTTGATCTGGCATTGGCTTCGATAAATCCTTCAACAGTCTCAAGATCATTGGGCAGAACACTGTAACGTTCTTCCAGATCAAACAAGGCACTCAATTGTGCGGGCATAAGGGGTCTCACTCCAGTGGCTTTTTCCACCGCATCGGGAAATTTTGCCGGGTGTGCGGTGGACAGAATAATTTGGGGGATTGCCTCAAGGTTATCCCCTGCCCGCGCTCCGGCGAGCGCTACAGCTGTATGGGGATCAATCATTTCGCCTGAAGTTGCATAGACTTCCGCTATGGTTTTCAGGGTCTCATCTTCATCGGTTCGAACAGCGTCAAAATTATTTGCTATATATGTCAAAGCGTCAGGGTTGATGGTAAAGTTGCCGGATTGACTGAGAGAATTCATCATGCGCGTGACGCTTTCACCCTCTCGCCCAACAGCATCAAACAACAAGCGCTCAAAATTGCTCGACACCTGAATATCCATGCTCGGGCTAGCGGTTGGGGTAACGCCCAGCACTTCATAACGACCTGTTTTTACAGCTCTTTTTAAAATGTCATTAACGTTGGTGGCAATCGTCAGCCGGTCTATGGGCAGACCCATTTTTGTCGCTGCAAAGCCTGCATAGATGTCACCAAAATTGCCTGTGGGGACACAAAACCGCACCTTCCTGTCCGGTGCGCCCAGGGAAGAAGCAGAGGTGAAATAATAAACGATCTGCGCCATTATCCGCGCCCAGTTAATCGAATTCACCCCGGAGAGCTGATGCGCGTCACGGAAGGCCGGATGATTGAACATGGCTTTTACCAGGTTCTGGCAATCATCGAATGTGCCCTCAAGGGCGATATTGTGAATGTTGTCCTGGCTGGCAGTGGTCATTTGCCGGCGTTGCACTTCACTGACCCGGTCATGGGGATGAAGGACAAAAATATCGATACGGTTGCGGCCTTTGAAAGCTTCTATGGCCGCACCGCCAGTGTCGCCGGATGTTGCCACCACAATAGTGGCGCGCGTGTTTCTTTTTTCCAGAACATGGTCAATCAAACGACCAAGCACCTGCAAGGCTACATCTTTAAAGGCAAAAGTCGGCCCGTGAAAAAGTTCAAGTATCCACTCATTCGGGCGCATCTCGCGCAACGGTACAACGGCTGGATGATTGAAGCTGGCATAGCTTTGGGCGATGATATCTTTAAAAACCTCAGTCTCGATTGTGCCATCGACAAAGGGGGCCATGACTTCGAAAGCCACGTCACAATAAGGTTTCGATGCAAATGAGCGGATTTGATCCGGGCCAAGCTGGGGCCAGGTCTCAGGCACATAGAGCCCGCCATCATTGGCCAGACCGGTGATGATGACGTCTTCAAAATTGAGTTCGGGAGCGTTGGCCCGGGTGGAGATGAATTTCATGTTACCGATGATGTTTTAAAGTGTTGATGGAGAGTTTTGAACCCTAGTTCATTCCTTGCCGGATTTGAAGGAAAATACCACGAACACGCCAATCAGCGTCAAAGCCAGCCCGTACCAGGTGATTGCGTATCCCAGATGCCTGTTTTCCAGTTTGACATTGAGCTCGCGTGGCTGAGGTAAACTGTCTTTACTTGCATCGCCGGACTGGGCAATCAAAAAGGGAGCGAAGTTTTCCAGCTCCAGATGTTCGGCGATCGCTTTGATATTGCGGGTATACCAGATGTTGTTTTTAAAATCGGTTTCCGGCGTGAAGTAATTGGACCCCTGATCGGTCTTGATAAAGCCGGTTATTGTCTGTCTGCCTTCAACCTGAGATTTCAACCGGGTGCGTTGTTGTTTAAATTTTTCTGGAACAAACCCCCGGTTTACCAACACAACGCCACCACCATCAAGCTCGAAAGGTACAATCACCCAATAGCCGGTGCCGCTGTAGGTTGCCTTGCCCGCTGGCATTTGAGTAAAAAGGTGAACTTCATCTTTGTAATTAAATCTGCCGCTGGCTTTAACGGCACGATAATTCATGTTGTCCAGATCCAGCTGCTTCCAGGTTCGCGGTGGTGGCAGGGGTTGGGGGGGCAGATCGATACGCGAGTTGATCATTTCAACCAGATTTGTTTTCCAGTTAAAACGTTTCACCTGCCACGTGCCCAGAGCCACAAGAATGGCCAGTGAGATGATGAAGAAAATACTTGGAACAAGTTGGAAATGAATTCTATTCATAGTGTGTTCAAAAAACGTTGCTCATTTATCCAGCTGGCCTTCGCGGGCCTGGTTTTGATATTGTATTGCGATCAAAACAGCTTTGAACGGTCGCAACAAAGCCAGTGGTAATATCAAAATTATCGGTCCCCACAAAACCGCATGAACCCAGTATGGGGGTTGGTATGCCATCTCTACGGCGAGCGATCCCCCGGCGGTAATAAATCCGACAATCATTATAATAAATACGGCGGGTCCATCACCGGCATCAACGAAACCGAAATCGAGCTTGCAAGTATCGCAGCTTTCTTTGATATCGAGAAAACCCTTAAACAGTTTGCCGCGACCACATCTTGGGCATCTGGATTTAATGCCTGCCAAAAAAGGTGAGACTGAGGCGTACTTGTCCATGGAAATTTCTCACAATTGCAGGTGAGGCATATGGGGGGCGGTGGATTGCCCCCGACAGAATACTGTGCTTCTGCCGGGGAATATTTTTACTCAAGCCCCGGCACACCAGCGGCCCACACATAAATGCTGACGAATAAGAACAGCCAGACCACGTCAACGAAATGCCAGTACCAGGCAGCGGCTTCAAAACCGAAATGCTGTTCAGGCTTGAAATGCCCGGCAAGCGCGCGGAACAGGCAGACCGTCAGGAAAATTGTCCCGACAATAACGTGAAACCCGTGAAAGCCCGTCGCCATAAAGAATGTTGAGCCATAGATATGACCGGCAAAACCAAAGCCTGCATTGGCATATTCATAGGCCTGCAGAGAGGTAAACAGGACGCCAAGGATTACGGTGCACAGCAGGCCCCACTTCAATCCATCACGATCACCATGCACAAGCGCGTGATGGGCCCAGGTGACAGTTGTGCCTGAGGTTAGCAGGATCAAGGTGTTGATCAAGGGTAAGTGCCAGGGATTAAAAGTTGCAATATCTGCAGGCGGCCAGACACCACCGGTAAGTTCCGTTCTGGCAACCTGTACAGCTTCGCCGGGAAAGAGGCTTACGTCGAAAAACGCCCAGAACCAGGCAACAAAAAACATTACTTCCGAAGCAATAAACAAGATCATGCCATAGCGCAGATGAAGCTGGACCACCTGGGTATGATCGCCGTTGTGCGCTTCATCAATAATATCTTTCCACCAACTCGCCATGGTGTAGAGAACGCCAACTGTACCGATTATCAGGATCCAGGGAGATTCCGAGTGAAAATAAATAACCGCACCGATGGCCATAACAAATGCTGAAACGGCACCAACTGCCGGCCAGGGACTCGGGTCAACCAGGTGATAATCGTGATTTTTAGTGTGGCTGTCAGACATTATGTCGCTCCTAGAGGTTAGCGCTGTATTTTGGTAAAACTAGCATCGCCCTGATTTAAATTTTTCCCGTTTTCCGGTTTTTCGAGGATACGGGAAGTTCAGTGGTTTTTAATTTCTCTTCCGTCTTCAACGGAAAGAAAGTGTAGGAAAGTGTTATGGTTGAAACCCCGTCAAGATCCTTGTCGTCGACAATGGCGGGATCGATATAGAAACTCACCGGCATTTCAACAGTTTCTCCAGGTTTAAGCGTTTGCTTTGTAAAGCAAAAACACTGGATTTTGTTGAAATACTGACCTGCGGACAGGGGCGTTACATTGAAAGTGGATGTGCCGGTCTTATTTGTTGTGCTTAAGTTTTGTGCTTTGTATTTGGCCAGGTATGTTTCACCAATCTTTATCGTAATCTGGCGCTCCATCGGCTCAAACGACCATTCCAGTTTTCGTGAAGAATTAGCATCAAAGCGTACATTGATTGTTTTCGACAACACGTTTTCGGAAGCCTGTTCAGCAACTTGAGTGGTTCCACCGTATCCGGTGATCTGGCAAAACAGCCGGTAAAGCGGAACAGCGGCATAGGCAACACCGACCATGCTCAAAGCCAGAGCTGCGCATCCAACGGCAACCTTTATGTTGTTTCGGGGGTTGCCCGGCCTCGCGTCAATCTTTGTATTTCCGCTGTTTTCACTCATGATTTTTGTTTCGCCTGCTTAAAAGGGTCTAAGAGCGACGTTGCCACTCAACTTGACTATGGTAACCACAAACACAAGCACCATGAAGGCTAGCAGCCCCACCGCCATGGCTCTCGATCGTGATTTTCTGCTGCGTATTTGTTGTTCGCTCAACTGCATCAGATCCCCCCCAATTTCCAGTACGAGCCGAGACCCAGACCCTGCTCAATCAACAACACCGTAAAGATAAGAAAAAGATGGAGAATTGAAAAACTGAAAAGTTTTTTGGCCACGGTATCGGCCTCCTTACCTTCGCGAATTTTATATGTCTGATAGGCCAGCCACAAAAACACTGAGCCCGAAACTGCGGCAAACACCAGATAGAGACCGTCGGCAAAACCTAAAATTACCGGGGCAAATGTTATCGCCACATAAGCAATTGAATAAAGCAGTATCTGGCGCCGGGTTTCATCGGTTCCAGCAACAACCGGCAACATCGGAACGCCAACATCAGAATAGTCTTTCAGGCGATAAAGTGACAGCGCCCAAAAATGTGGTGGCGTCCACAGGAATATGATCATGAACAAGGTGATGCTTTCAACACTGATGGTTCCGGTCACCGCAACCCAGCCTATCATGGGGGGAAAAGCGCCGGCAGCACCGCCGATAACAATGTTATGGGGCGTTCGTCGTTTAAGCCACATGGTGTAAATGAAAATATAAAAGGCAATGGTCACAGCCAGCAAAACCGCAGCTGGCCAATTGACCATCAGACCCAGGATTATAACGGAAGCCACCGAAAAAAAGATACCAAAGCCCAGGGCTTCACCTGGAGCGATGCGACCCATGGGGATTGGTCTCGACGCGGTTCTGCGCATGCGACCATCAATATCGGCGTCATACCACATATTGAGGGCACCGGAGGCTCCCGCCCCAATGGCGATCGCCAATATGGCGGTAAAAGCCAGCACCGGGTGAATTTGCCCCGGTGCAATCACCAACCCGACAAAGGCGGTAAAGACAACCAGGGACATCACACGGGGCTTCATCAGAGCAAAAAAATCTGATGCCGTTCCCAGTCCACCTTCGGTCGTGCGGGGAGGCTGTGAAAAACTCAACCCTGCATCAGCCATTATCCCCTCCTCCCGATTTCAGTTTCATGTATCCCTCTAGCTCTACTTAATTTTGGGCAGAGTGTTGAACTGATGGAATGGTGGTGGTGATGACAAAGTCCATTCCAGTGTGGTTGCACCCTCTCCCCAAGGATTGTCGGCAGCTTGAACCTTTTTCGAAAACGCCTGATAGACACCATAAAGGAAGATGAGGACAGCAAAAGCTGACATGTAAGACCCTATCGACGACACATAGTTCCAGCCAGCGTAGGCATCGGGATAATCTACAATACGGCGCGGCATGCCAGCCAGCCCAAGGAAATGCTGAGGGAAGAATGTCAGGTTTACACCAACAAACGTTACCCAGAAATGCAGTTTCCCAATGGTTTCCGAATACATATATCCGGACATTTTCGGGAACCAGTAATACCATCCGGCAAAGATGGCGAACACCGCTCCCAAAGACAGTACGTAATGGAAATGAGCGACCACATAGTAAGTATCCTGCAAGGAGCGATCAATTCCGGCATTGGCGAGAACCACACCGGTTACGCCACCAACTGTGAACAGGAAGATAAAGCCGATAGCCCAGATCATCGGAGTTGTGAACCGAATAGATCCACCCCACATCGTCGCAATCCAGGAGAACACTTTAACCCCGGTTGGCACCGCGATAACCATCGTGGCGGCAACGAAGTAGGCTTGTGTATCGACGTCGAGACCGACCGTATACATGTGATGAGCCCAGACGATGAAACCAACCACACCAATAGCCACCATGGCGTAAGCCATTCCGAGATACCCAAAAATCGGTTTTCCGGAAAAGGTTGAAACAATGTGAGAGATAATGCCAAAGCCGGGCAAGATCAGAATGTAGACTTCAGGATGGCCGAAGAACCAGAACAGATGCTGGTATAAAACCGGATCACCGCCACCGGCAGGATCAAAGAAGGTTGTGCCGAAATTGCGATCGGTCAGCAACATCGTGATGGCACCGGCAAAAACCGGCAGAGACAACAACAACAAGAACACGGTAACCAGGATGGACCACACAAACAAAGGCATCTTGTGCAGGGTCATGCCGGGTGCGCGCATGTTAAAAATTGTCGTGATGAAATTAATCGCGCCAAGAATGGAAGAGGCACCGGCCAGATGCAATGAAAGGATAGCAAAATCCATCGCCGGTCCGGGTTGCCCACTGGTAGAAAGTGGCGGATAGATCGTCCAGCCGCCGCCAACACCATTGCTGCCTGCAGGCCCTTCGACAAACATGGAAATCACCAGCAAAGTAATGGAGGCCGGCAATAACCAGAAAGAAATATTGTTCATACGCGGGAACGCCATGTCCGGCGCGCCAATCATCAAAGGAACAAACCAGTTACCAAAACCGCCAATCATCGCTGGCATCACCATGAAGAAAATCATGATCAGGCCATGGGCAGTGACAAAGACGTTAAAGGTATGAGGATCACCGAAAATCTGCATTCCCGGTTCCTGCAACTCCATCCGCATGCCAATGGACAATATGCCCCCAACTATCCCCGCAACAATTGCGAAAACCAGATACATGTTCCCAATGTCTTTGTGGTTGGTTGAGTAAACATAACGACGCCAGCCGGTAGGATGGTCGTGTTCGGCATGTGTATCAGTATGACTTGACATAATAAATATCCTTCCGCACTTAATTGGCGCTGGTAACGTTGGCTTTGGTCATCGCCAAATCAATTTTTTTGGGGCTCACGGGCAAGCTGGCAAACTCTTCTTTGGCCTTAACCACCCATTGTTTGAAATCTTCTTCACTGACGACTTTAATGGCCAGAGGCATAAAGGCGTGGCGAACGCCACAAAGCTCCGAGCATTGCCCGTAAAACGTACCGGTCTTTGTGGCTTTGAACCAGGTTTCATTCAAACGGCCGGGGATTGCATCTATTTTGACGCCAAAAGCTGGCATGGCAAAGGCGTGGATAACATCACTGGCGGTAACGACCACGCGCACGACTTTATTGACCGGAACAACAATATTGTTATCAACCGCCAGCAACCTCGGCTGGCCGGGCTTGAGCTCATCGTCTTCCAGCATTATCGAGTCAAACTCAATGCCTTTGTAATTGTCATCCTGATATTCAAACGTCCAGTACCACTGGTTTCCCGTCGCCTTGATGGTCATGTCGACTTTTGGAATGATCCTGTCAAAATACAAAAGCTTGAACGACGGAATGGCGATAGCGACCAGAATAAGTATCGGGATGACCGTCCAGGCGACCTCAACCAAAGTATTGTGGGAGGTTTTGGAGGGCGTCGGGTTGGCTCTGGCGTTAAACCGGATCATGCAATAAATCAGCAGCGCCGTTACAAACAGGGTTATAACTGTGATGATAATGAGCAAAAAGTCATTATGGAACCACAATATCCGCTCCATGATGGGCGAAGCAGCATCCGGCAGGCCTGCTTGCCAGGGCCGTGGTTGCCCAATACTCTGCGCCATAACCGCGCCAATGGCTGCAATACCAGAGATAAGTACAGCCCCGAATAAGGTAACCAGTTTTAGAATCGACCGCATGGTCCATTAACTCCATTTGTATGTTTCATCTGCAAAGCCAAAGGTACAAGACTTCACGACACCGCGCGTCAAACGCATTTAGTCGGCTTCAATTCGATAGCGAATCGAAAAGCACATCATCTTTGAATACTATAACATTTATTCCCAAAAAAGATCGCAGCAAACCCTCGGCTCTCTTTTAAAGCCTAACCAGCACACATTGCAATCCCCATAATGCCCCAATACTCGAGCTTCTTTCACTCCCAACCCAGTTGGTTTTCACAATAACCGGCATTCAATATAAAAACAGCCCTAACATAGCGGCAAATTGTCGCCATGATCGAGCGTTAAGGAGACTGGAATTAATCAGACACTTGATGCTTAACCGAAATTATATTTACCGTGCTGCTTTACGTGGCTTTCAGATGTCGCTAAAAAGCGTTAAGACCTGCCTGTTGCAAGTCGATGTAACATGATCCACACGTTTTCCACCAGAGTATTTGGAGGCTGAGAAGCATAGAAATGAAAACTAAAAAACTTGGAGTATTTCTCGGAATTTTCTGTTTTGCCGCATTTGGCGCATCTATCAACGCTTCTGCCCAGCAGACTGTTATCAAGAGCAAGCATGGGGCCTGGAATATTCAGTGTGAGGCTCCCCCCAACCAAACGGTGAATGCAGCGGACCTGGTCAAACAACTTGAGAAAAACAAGAAGAAGAAGAAGAAAACGAAAAAAAACAACCAACCTCTTAAAGCAGCCATTAAAGAACAATGCGGCATGGTTCAGGTTGTAAAATCTAAAAACAGACCAAATGTTGGCCTGTCTATAATCATTTTCAGAGTTAAACGAAAAGACAAATCAGCCGGTGGGTTGTTGCGTGTCCTTGCTCCGGCAGGTGTTTTTCTGCCAACCGGTCTGGCTATGGAGATAGACGGCAAAGCACAAGGTCGCATCGGTTTTTTGCGCTGTCTGCCAAATGG
>CAZJUF010000062.1:0-11273 GCA_964549055.1 uncultured Hyphomicrobiales bacterium
ACAAACGGCATGATGAAGCGGAAAAACAGGAAGGCAAACAGCGGTGCCTGACCTCTCAAGCCGGCCATTTTCAACATGTCTTTAGTGCCTTCGCCTTCCAGCGCTTTTCGCAAGTTTAGCTGATCAACCAGTTGCTTGATAAAGCCTTTTGGTTTCGTGCGCAGGGAGCCATGGGATTTTTCACGCTCAAGCCGTATCATAAGTTCCTTGCGCAGCTTGTCGCGCTCGGTCGATACATTTTTGATGCGCGTCTGCAACTTGTCCGTCGACAACAAGGGCATGGTCAGGGTCAAGATCGTCGCAAAAACCGCAACGGCGACAAAAATGCTGACCATGAACTGCGGGTCAGAGAGCATATTTGAAAGTGATTCCATGTCGAATTACCTGTTTTGATCGCCGAGTGCAGCGAGATTAGAAGTCGAAGGCGATCATTTTTTTCATAACCAGAATACCGGTGAGCATCCACACAGCCGAACCTGCCAGTAACACGTGGCCCATGGGGTCGGTCCACAATATGGAAATATAATCCGGGCTGGTAAGATAGACCGTGCCCATAATGCCAAAGGGCAGAAATCCGATAATGGCAGCAGATGACTTGGCTTCCTGGCTCATCGCCTGAATTTTACCCAGCATCTTTTTGCGTTCGCGCAAAACCTTGGAAAGATTGCCTAAAGCTTCGGAAAGATTACCACCCGATTTTTGCTGGATCGACAGGACGATAGCGAAAAAATTGACCTCCGCCAAAGGCAGGCGCTCAAACATGTTTTCGAGGCATTTGGCAAGCGGAATTCCGGCGCGCTGGGCATCGACAATTTCCAAAAACTCAGGCCCAACAGGATCAGGGCTTTCTCTGGCAATGATGTTGAGGCAGTCATTGAGCGGCAGACCGGATTTCACACCTCGCACGATAACGTCAATCGAGTTGGCAAATTCGGTCAAAAACTTTGCCTGTCGGCGCTTGGTTAAAAATGACAGCACCCATTGCGGCAACCCCAGGCCGGTTGCGGCAAAAGCACCGAGTAAAACCAATGGCTGGTTTCCGGCCAGAGCCAGAATACCGGTTACGACTATGGCGACAACGAGGCTGGAGATATAAAACGTGCGCGGTGTAATTTTTAACCCGGCTTGTTGAATACGCACGCGCAGGGTAAGTTTTTTCTTCTTGGCTTTTTGTTTGTCTTCAATTTCCTTAAGTGAATCCTGCACCTTTTTTCGGCGCGACACACCATCATCGGCAGCGGCTTTGGCCCGATCGCCACCACCGGATTTGTTCTGGACCTTGCTCATGCGCTTGTTGGCTTTTGCGCGTTCTGCAATTTTTGGATAGAATATGGCAAATGCTATGCCACCCAGACTCAACAAAGCCATAAATGAAACGGCTATTATTTTGAGTTCAGCACTAAATTCCGGCACTGGTACACCTATACTTTAACTAGACACTAACTATCATTTTCATTCATTTCAGCCGCCTCAAGAGCCAGCGCGAGATTATGTTCTTCACCATAATAGCGCGCACGGTCCCAGAATTTCGGCCGGGCTATACCCGTTGAGCGATGCCGGCCATCGATTTTGCCGTTGGCATCTTCACCAAGAATATCGTAAATGAAAATATCCTGTGTCGTAATTACCTCTCCTTCAGCGCCGATCACTTCAGTTACATGAGTGATGCGACGTGAACCATCACGCAGGCGGGCTGCCTGAATGATGACATCTATGGAGGATACAATCATTTCACGAATAGTTCGTGAAGGAAGTGAAAAACCTCCCATGGTGATCATACCTTCAAGACGGCTTAAGGCTTCTCGCGGTGAGTTGGCATGGAGAGTGCCCATTGAACCATCATGGCCGGTGTTCATGGCCTGAAGCAGATCAAAGGCCTCAGGTCCACGCACCTCGCCGACGATAATGCGCTCAGGGCGCATACGCAGACAGTTTTTAACCAGCTCACGCATGGTGACCTCGCCTTCGCCTTCTAAATTGGGCGGGCGGGTTTCAAGGCGTACCACATGGGGTTGTTGCAATTGCAATTCAGCTGAATCTTCGCACGTGATGATACGTTCATCAGTTTCGATGAAACCGGTCATGCAATTCAACAGGGTGGTTTTACCCGAACCGGTACCGCCTGATATGAGAACATTACACCGGCATTTACCGATAATCCCCAGGACTTTAGCCCCTTCCGGGCTGATCGAGCCAAAGCTGACAAGCTTATCCATGGTAAGTTTGTCTTTTTTAAACTTACGAATGGTGAGCGTGGCACCATCGATGGACAGCGGCGGGGCAATCACATTGACACGTGAGCCATCGGGCAGGCGCGCGTCACACATGGGACTTGATTCATCAACCCGGCGACCGACCTGGCTAACGATGCGCTGGCAGATGTTCATAAGCTGGGCGTTGTCGCGAAAGCGGACGTTGGTTTCAATGACCTTGCCTTCAACTTCGATGAAGGTGGAATCAGCACCATTGACCATAATATCGGAAATGTCATCGCGGGCCAGAAGCGGCTCCAGCGGTCCATAGCCCAAAACATCATTACAAATATCCTCAAGCAAGGCTTCCTGCTCGGAAATACTCATGACTACGTTTTTGATCGCAATAATTTCATTAACAATGTCGCGAATTTCTTCGCGCGCATGTTCAGCGTCCAACTGAGCCAGCTGGGTCAGATCAATGGTGTCGATCAACGCATTAAAGATGGTTGATTTTACCGCATAATAATCATCCGTGTGGCTGGTCGCCTCGGGCGCCTTGACCGGAGGTTCGGCAGGTGCTGGCGGCGCGGGTTCTACTGGTGGCGCTTCAGGAGGTGCTGTACCAGCGGAGGTTTTCGGGGTTACATCAGGGAAATTACCATCGTTAGAACCTGCCGGATGCTCAGAAGCCTGGGGCGCGGCTGGCTTCTGGCTTGGCAGTTCCTTGTTTTTCCCATCGGTGGCGTCTGTGCGCTTACCGAACATAGCTTACTCCTTGCTTATTCTTAGTTTTTTCAGGAGCGGACCCAGCAGTGAGCTTTTTGTCTCTTCAACACTGGTCCGGTTAGTCACGATTTGAGCCAGATGCAGAAACCCTTCGGCGATTTTGGTGTTGGACCTGAGTTCATTTATCATCTGGCCGTTGTTTGCAGCCTGACCGAAAATCTGCGGTTCAAACGGCAGGACGAGCGTTGGTGTCAGATCAAGGGATTTGGCAAAATCTTCGGGGCTTATCTCAGGGCGTTTAGGCGTGCCTACCTGATTGATGATCAGCCGGGGCTGGACATCGTTGCGGCGTGTGGAACGAAGCAGATCGATTATGCTTTTGGCATTTCTCAAGTTAGCCAGGTCCGGCATGGCGGTAATGATGATTTCATCTGCGGTGACAAGTGTGTGTTTCACCCAGGGTGACCACAGATGGGGCAAATCGATGATCACCGATGGCGTCGATTGCTTAAGCGTATCAATGACTTTTTCGACACTGTTTTGTTCAATGTCGATCTGGCGTTCAAGAGAACCGACACTTGCAAACAAACTGAGATGCTCGGAGCATTTGGTTAAAAGACGATCGAGCATGACCGCGTCCAGTCGATCAGGCGCACCGAGAGCTTCGGCAATTCCCTGGGGCGGATCCTGATTGAAATTGAGACCTGCGGTGCCAAAAGGCACATCAAAATCAGCAACCACCACGCCTTCCTGAAACGTCTCGGCGATGGCCCAGCCGACATTATGAGAAATTGTGCTTGAACCAACACCCCCCTTGGCCCCCACAAATGCATAGGTGCGGCCAACCGGCGAGTTTTCGGGGTCCCCATAAAGATTGGCGATATACTCGATAAGCTGAACTTCACCAATAGGCGCTACCGCATATTCGCTGACCCCCTGGTTCATCAGTTCACGGTATAAAATGACATCATTTATATGCCCGATTACCATTACCTTGGTACCGGCATCGCAGACCTGGGCCAGATTGTTAAGTTCAGCCAAAACAAAGTCACGCGGCGCATTGGTCTCGACAATCAAAAGATTGGGAGTGGGAGTGGTTTTATAGACTTCTATCGCCTTTTCAATCCCCCCCATTTGGACGTTGACATGGGCTTTGTAGAGCCTGCGGTCATTGGCGGCGCGTTGGGT
This sequence comes from uncultured Hyphomicrobiales bacterium, assembly GCA_964549055.1. Taxonomy (GTDB): domain Bacteria; phylum Pseudomonadota; class Alphaproteobacteria; order Rhizobiales; family JAJFHR01; genus JAJFHR01. The sequence goes on from CAZJUF010000062.1 coordinate 4,110, forward strand.
GGCATCACACATTTCCGGCGTAACACAGAACGCCTGAATGGAAATTCTTGGAATTGCACCAATAACAACCGATGGAGATTGCTGTTCTGAACTATGGTCGATTTCCTGAGCAGTATTATTCATTATTGTGCCACACTGCTTACGGTTCCAGCTTCGGCAGCACTGCGTTCGGCTGTGGTAACCTCACCGGCGCGGTATTGATCGAAAACCGTGTCGCGGCGCTGCGCATCTGTGGGGGTACTATTTCGCGGTACAATAAGATCGCGCGGATTGTCTATCATGGCGGCGAGATTATTCTGACTGGCACACCCCAATGACCAGGAAGGTTTGTTTTCGCTGGTTTTGGTGCTGCTTTCAGGCCAGGCGCCACATTCACTGGCAATGGCGTTATAGCGGCGATAACTTAAAATCACACCGGATGAACCACGCCGGCTTCCCGGGCGATAATTTACCATTCGAATGCTTGAGCGTGGAATAGCGTTGCGTTCAATTATCCGGCGAACATCCGCCACTGCTGCGGCGGCTACCACATCGTTGGCGACAGAACTGGGGGTTTTGATTTTCAACGATTGGCTACCTGATCGCTTGAAACCAGCGACGAACGCCCTGACCCGGTTGCGCTGGGCATAAGACAATCCGCGACCACTGCGGGTGCCAAAAACCTTGATTGCAACCACATCATCAACCACCACAATGGGGTGTCTTTCCGCATATGGGGTAGGTTGTACCGGCTCAATTTCAGCTGTGGTTTTGCACGCTGTCAAAGATGTCAGGGCGATGGCAACACCAATACGTATCGGCCACGGGGATTTGCGGTATTGACGCATAGAACTAACTCCATATGACGAGGCGGATTGATCGGTCTGCAACATTGGTTTTCTCATTTTCAACTCCGCGCTACTCAATTATATATCCAACGCCGCCACGATAGGCACCAGGCGGCAACGGGCGGCCTTTGACCCCGTAGACCTTGTGAAGCTGGCCCATGAAAATTGTCTCGACATCACTGGCAATTTCAAAACCCACATCAGGCTGCACCAGTTTGTCGCGCGCCACTGGTTTGACAATGTAGGGCGTGACAATGACGACAAGCTCGGTTTCGGAATTCTGAAAATCACGGCTTCTGAATAAAGCTCCCAATACCGGCAAATCCTTAATACCGGGAAAACCGTTAATGGTTTGCCTCAGTCTTTCCTGTATCAGACCAGCCATTACCAATGATCCACCCGAGGGTAGTTCAACCGTCGTTTCAGCACGCCTGACGTTAAGGGAGGGGATGGATAAATCCCCCAATGAAACAGCGCCGACAGTGGATAATTCGCTGACTTCGGTCGAAACCTTCATGGAGATGCGGCCCCCTGACAAAACCAGTGGAGTAAACCCCAGTCCGACGCCGAACGGTTTGAATGTAATGGTAACATTGCCATCCCTGTCACGGCCGGTCGGTACTGGAAATTCACCGCCGGCGAGGAACTTGGCTGATTCGCCCGTGATCGCCGTTAGCGTCGGTTCCGCCAGAGTTCGCAATACGCCAACGCGCTCCATCGCCCGCAAAACGCTACTGGCATCGGGGGTCGTGTTTATGAACTGGTTGGAAACACCACTGTTGGTAAAGCCCTGCACACCCGATCCGTTCAAGGCTGAACCGGCGACACTGAACGGATTTACCGAGGCAAAGTTTACGACTGTACTGCCTATTTCAAGGGCAGCGGACAAATCAACGCCAAGCTGTTTGAGAACATCACGCTGCATTTCCGCAACGGTCACCTTCAACATAACCTGTTCTTTGCCGGAGATTTGAATGAGGTTCAAAACTTTCTTTTCATCACCGGCAAACTTCTCGGCCAATTGTTTTGCCCGGTTCGATTCGGACGAGCTTCTGGCAATTCCGCTTAGAACCACATTGTCATTGATGGCTTCAACTTTTACGCTTGCATTAGGTAAAAGGCGGTTGATCATTCGGCGCAACATGGTCAGATCACGTTCAACCTCGACCTCCAAAATGAGCATTTCGCGACCGTTGTCATCGAAGAAAAACACATTGGTCTGGCCAACTTCCAGTCCGATCAGGTAAGTCAGATTGGCCGAACGCACCACGGCGTCAACTTTCTTGGGGTTCGATACCAGCACATCACGCGCGTCTCTGGGAAGTCTTACTATGAGTGACTTGTTGAGACCGATTTTGATGCGTTTAATGCGCTGGTTGGGACCAACACGGTCAATTCGCATTACTCTGTTTTGATCACCTGCGGCCAAAGCTGTGGTTGTAACAGAAGCCTGAACAAGCAAAACCACCGGCAACAGTGCCAGCATCAAAAACCATTTTATCGCTCTATTCATTGTTCTTTTCCGGCTGGGCACGGTCTGGCTGATCATCATCTTTTCCTCTTGCAAGCTCGTGCATTATTGCGAAGTATCGACGGTGCGCGATATGCCGTAGCGCAAAACCGTAATTTTATTGGCATTGCCCCGACCTTTTTTACTGTTCAGATACGGGGCTGTGACGGGTGCCGCGTTTATACCGCCAGCGTCTACAATTGAGCGCAAGGCAAGCGTAATTTCTCCCTTTGAAACCGACAATGACATCAGTTCCGCCTGGTCAGGCCGAAGCTCCAGCGTTGCGGTTTTGCCAACGGCCACCTGTTTATTGTCAGAGGCCTTTTTTTCCTTCAACGACTGATCAATGGCCAGAACGCGCACGTTGCTTAAAATTGTTTCACTGATGTAAACCTGTTTGTCGCGCCCGCCGTCATCACCATTTTTTTCTTTACGGGTCAAAAGTACATCGACGCGATCATTGGGCAGAATAAAGCCGCCGGCACCGGTTACCGGCGATATACGAACGCTGATTGCCCGCATGCCTTTGGGCAGGATGGCGGCCATATAGCCGCCGCCATTGGTCGCAACCAGTTTGGCCATATTGATTGGCTCACCAACCACAATGCTCGAGCGAACGGCTGTCCCGGTGATATTTTTGCGCTTCTTGCCACCTTTGGTGCGAATGATGAAACCTGACGAGACAATTTTTTTCGGCCACGGCTGCCAGCGCAGGTCTTTATCCTGGATCAGGGAGCCAAGTTCCAGCCTGTTGGCGGCAACGAGGACATCGACAGTTTCGACCTGGGGTTTTTTGGCAACGGCCTGTTTTGGCCCACTGGAAAGAAGACCGCGAGCCATAAATGCCGCGCCAATTGCGGCAACAGCGGCGACGGCGAGGATCATGATTCGAATCAATTTCATTACAAATACACCTGTTTTACAAGGACAAGTGCCAATCTTGTGCACCTGAACAGTCCGAACTTAGATCGGCAATGGTCAAATTATGGTTAACTAAACATTTCGGGATGCATTTTTTTGGCACGATTAGCGCAAACGCCGGGTTTGCTGGGTCAATTTTGGCTCTTGTTTGACCTTTTTTGTTTTCGTTACCTATGGGGCCAACAGTTTAAAAATGTCCGTATACGGGTAAATGTAAATTCCACCTGCAGCCAGCGCCAAACCATAAGGAATACCGTTTTCCAGCGTATGCAACCGGCTAATCCAGTGTTGTTTTGCCAGAATATTGGGCATCGGGAGATTGTGCAGCGATAACATGAGAACTGTTAAAGCACCGCCAAGAACGCTGGCGATAAGCGCATATTCGAGCAGACTTGACCAACCCATCCAGATGGCCGTGGCGGCAAAAAGTTTGGCATCGCCTCCGCCTATCCAGCCTCTGGCAAAAAAAGTGAAGCTGATCGCCAGCATGGCCAGACCGGCCAACAGGTGCATGCCAATGGCCTCAGCCTCCATGCCTGAAAAAGCCGAAAGCAGTAAAAATCCGAAAACCAGCCCCAGCGAAACCTTATTGGAAATGGTCATCGTGAACAAATCGCTCACAGCGGCTATAATCATTGCTGCTGGAAAAACAGTCAGAATCAATAAAGTGCTTATATCCGTCATAGAAATCACTACCTGTCAGTTGTGACGCCGAACCGTTGCTGGCTGCACAAACAATGCATTGACGAAGTAAATTAGATGTAAACGAGCGGGACGAGTGATGACGGTCAAAAAAAACCGTGGGAAGCGACCTGCTTCCCACGGTTTTAATATTTTCGTCTCTCCAGGATAACACCAATCCAGCTTGTTGGAAAAATATCGCCCCCGGAGCATATCTTCATCTTTTCAGATTTATTTCAATTGGCTATTTATGCTTGTGAATGTTGCCGTCAGGGTGGTGCCCAGAGTACCCACAACACCGATGATTGCAACTGAGATGCCTGCGGCAATAAGACCATATTCAATGGCAGTTGCACCGGATTCATCTGAAATAAAACGCGTAACCAGATTTTTCATTTGTCGTCTCCTTATTAAAATCAATTTGATCGTTCAATCGACAGCTTTTGTTCTTTCCACCATTTACTTTTTTTATGTCCCTTGGCAGAACTGAACTGACGCAACACTACCAACAAGACGTTACCCTCAAGTTAATATAAAAACACAATTCTAAATAAAAAATTGGATGTCTTAGGTTTTGATATGGTAAAAAACAAGTATTTTTTATTTCTATATTATAAATTCTCACATAAATCATGATTTATAAGTTATTAATACAAGCTTTTAATCGGATAATAAAATATTAATACGCGTTTTTTTGATTTATATATTTTTTTTATTCTGCAAAACGTCTCGGATAAACCTTAAGATGTTTCGCACGTTTCTTGCCTAACCAACTCTCGACAAGCCATCTTCGCAAAATCACCGCCACCAGCGCTACCATTGCTGCCACAAGCACTTTTGGATGATTATTGTATTTCGTGCGGGTTTGGCGCGGACATGACTGTTTAAAACCGCAATTGCGGGCTTTTGAATTGGTATTTCTGAAGTTGCAGACCTCGATAAAATGGGCTGTAAGGACTTTATTCACCATTTTTGCGGTTAATTGAGGGAATCAGTACTGCCAATTTCAAGCTGAAAGCTTAACAGTTATGACCATTTTCCATTTAAAGCCAATTGCTGCCCTGGCTGCCAAAGTCGTGAATTTTGCATTGATTTTGACCATAGCCAGTTTTGTATTTGACACCCCTGGATCTGCGGCCCAGTTGATCAAGGTTACAGTTGACCAGGCACGCATCATGCGCCTTAACACCCCGGCGCAGACAATTATTGTCGGCAATCCAATTATCGCGGACGTCAACATTCAAGACGGCCAGATTTTAGTGGTTATGGGAAAGAACTCGGGCGTAACGAACATGATTGCCCTTGATGACCAGGGTCGCGAGATTGCCAATATTGATATTATTGTCGAATCCAGCGGCAACAACAGCCTGACCCTTTACAGGGGCTCGGCACGAATTTCGATGAACTGTTCGCCAAATTGTGAGCGCTCCCTTAATGTTGGTGATGGCGTTGTGAATTTTGAACAGATCGAAAAACAAATCGGCAAAAAGTCCGGCGCAACAAAAACTGCGGCTCAATTCGCAAACTAGGTTCACAACAAGTGATACTCTGCAAATCCGGCACTGGTTTTGCACGACACGCCTGGATAATTCAAAAAACCCGCCCTGATCACCATCAGGGCGGGGTTTTTATTTTTAATTGCCTCGACGCCTCTAAAACAGCTTTAATTCCGGCTGCGACAAGCGTATGGTATACCAGATACCACGAAATTAAAAATCAACTTAAAATTTGATAAATTCTTGCATAATTCCTTGTCTTGACAACTCCAGCTTTCACCTGCAATTTCAGTTTTTAATATGAATTCAAATAAGGCGCAGATCAATCGATGACCGCACATTCTTCTCACGAAGGCCGCAAAATCCATCCCGGTTCCGGGCGGCGTTCAGCACCACTTTTTCCCAAAGGCCGCCTGCTTGCGCCCAGTGCACTGGAACTGGTTCAAAGGATTTTGGGGACGCGACCGCGCCAGCGTGATCTGCTGATTGAATATCTTCATCTCATTCAGGACGATCAGGGCCATTTGTCCGCAGCCCTTTTGCAGGCGCTGGCCGAAGAGATGCGGCTGTCAATGGCCGAAGTCTATGAAGTCGCATCGTTTTATGCACATTTTGATATTGTGCTCGACGGCGAAGAAGCACCGCCTGAAATAACGGTTCGCGTTTGCGACAGCCTCAGTTGCGCGATGATGGGCGCACAAAGTCTGCTGACAGACATGGCTGCCACCTACGGCAGGGACGTGCGCGTGGTGCCCGCGCCGTGTATGGGACGCTGCGATACGGCACCGGTGTGTGAGGTCGGCCACCGGCATGTGGACGCAGCAAGTGTGGAAAACGTGCAAGCCATTATTGATGGCAAGGACTTTTCTGCCGTTATTCCTGATTACCAGAGTTTTGACGCCTATCGCAAAAGCGGTGGCTATGGCGTTCTGGAAGAATGTATTGCTAACAAGCGCACCATTGATGACGTTATTGCCACCATGAGTGATGCTGGCTTGCGCGGGCTCGGCGGTGCGGGATTTCCTACCGGGCGCAAATGGACATTTGTGCGCGCTGAAGCCGGTCCGCGATTGATGGCGGTTAATGCTGATGAGGGCGAGCCGGGAACGTTCAAAGACCGTCATTATCTTGAAAGCGAGCCGCACAAGTTTCTTGAAGGTATGTTGATTGCCGCCTGGGTGGTGGAGGCTGAAACGGTTTATATTTATCTGCGGGATGAATATCCCGCCGCCCGCAAAATTCTTTTGGATGAAATTGCCAGAATTAAAACCACCGGGTTTTGTGATCACGTTAAAATCGATTTGCGGCGCGGCGCCGGGGCTTATATCTGCGGCGAAGAATCGGCGATGATTGAATCAATTGAGGGCAAGCGCGGTCTGCCGCGCAACCGCCCGCCTTATGTTGCCCAGGTTGGCATTTTCAACCAGCCAACACTTGTCAACAATGTGGAAACCCTGTTCTGGGTACCTGAAATTTTGCAAAAAGGCGCTGAGTGGTTCTCCAGTCAGGGCACCAATGGCGGTGTCGGTTTCAGAAGCTATTCAGTATCGGGCCGGGTTAAAAAACCCGGTGTCAAGCTGGCACCCGCCGGTGTCACTATTCAGGATTTGATTGATGAATATTGTGGCGGCATGGCAGAGGGCCACACGTTCAAGGCTTATTTGCCCGGGGGAGCTTCAGGTGGCATATTGCCAGCATCCATGAACAACGCGCCGCTGGACTTTGGCCA
>CAZJUF010000063.1:0-5540 GCA_964549055.1 uncultured Hyphomicrobiales bacterium
GAAAACCGTTGTGTGCGCAAGCATACCGAGGGTTCGAATCCCTCTCTCTCCGCCACACAGCCCCCGCAAACTTGTCTCCAATTTCAGTGCGCAGATTTATAACCGCGTCAATTTTAATCCTGATATTTTAATTGTCCGCATTGTCCACGCCTTAAAAATTGATTGCCAGCCTTACTGTTTCAATGGCGCTGTAGAATCCCGCGAGATTAAATCGGTGGCTAATTCAAATGGCACGATGCTTTGGTTGTTTCGTATAGCATCCATCAATGCCTCAGCAGCCCGTTCCCCCATTTCATAAGCCGGGACACGAACTGTTGTCAGTTGTGGAGTTGTACACCGGGCAATCGGCAGGTCATCAAATCCAATAATGGAAATATCCCCAGGCACCTTCAAATGAGCATGGTGGCACGCGGCAATTGCTCCAATGGCCTGAATATCGTTGGCGCAAAACACAGCTGTTGGCCGGTTTTTATTTGCAATTATTCTGGTCATTGCCGCACGGCTTTCGATCATATCAAATTCGCATTCATAAATGAGATCCCGGTCAACCTCGATGCCGTGTTTTGTCAGGCATTCCTCATAGGCCCGGCGACGTTCGTAGGCGCGGTCATTCACATCTGACTGCCCGCAAATCAATCCAATACACCGGTGGCCCAGGGCAATCAGATGTTCTGTTGCCAACATTGCAGCCTTGTGATTATCAAATGATATTGAGGGAAGCTCTGGCGAACGGGTCAGTTGCCAGGTTATGACAAAGGGCACATTATTATGGGTGATCTTGTTATAAAGCTCAGGTTTTCGCGTGGCACCGGTTAAAATCAAGCCATCAACCCGGCGCTCCAGCAAGCGGTGGATCATATCGGCTTCGGCTTTAGAGGAGAATTCCGATATGCAAACCAACACAGTGTACCCTTCAGCCTGAAACCGTTTTTGAATTGCCTGGGTGGAGGAGGCATAGATCGAATTGGCAATGGTTGGGATAATGAGGCCAATGGTCTTTGAGCGTTGTGAAGCCAGCCCTGTAGCCAGTCCATCGGCAACGAAATGGTTTGCCTCCATTATTGCAAGCACCCGTTTTCGGGTGGAGACTTTCACTTTGTCAGGAAAACTGATGACCCGTGATACCGTTGCGGTTGAGACACCGGCAAGCTTGGCAATACCTTTTATGGTGGCCGCACCGCCATAGGGTGAGTTGAGTACTTTTTGCCGCTGTTTTGCCATATGCCGATACCAGGGTTTTAGTTGTTCGTGACTCTACAACAGTCTTGCTGATTTTCATCAACATGACAGAGAATGTACGATAAAAATGCAAACACCTAGGTGTTTGGTCCATTGGTCACAAGGTCAATATACCAGGTTTTCCAGCCCAACTTGTCGTTCATGGGCGAGAGTCCGTAGTTTCCGGGTATTTTCGGCAACCGCACCAGGTGGGGGTATTATCCGTGCCAGACCTTCGTCAACGGCTGCACGTGCGGTGGCTTCAGCAACATCAGGATAGAGTGTCCCGGACATCGGGCTTGGTGAGATGTTGGATATGGACAGATCATTTTCAGGCACATCATTGGCAATCGCCTGTGCGGCCGCTATGCACATTCCCGGTGATATCTTTTTTGCCTTTGTGTCCAGCGCGGCTCTTAAAAGCGATGGAAAAGCCAGAACGTTGTTGCAATGATTGGGGTAATCAAACCTGCCGCTGGCAACCAACGCTGCCCCGGCCGCGGTCGCTGCATCGGGCAGTATTTCAGGGGCAGGATTGGCAAGCGAGAATACAACAGGATTGACATTCATCGAGCGCACCATGTCTTGTGATACAATGCCACCCACGGACAGGCCTATGAACAGATCAGCGCCCTTCATGGCCTCGGCCAATCCACCTTTAAGACATGTGTCATTGGTTTGTTCGGCCAGACGTTGCCAATGGGGATATTTTTGTAGGCGATCCCGGCTCAAAATCCCGTCCCGGTCAACAGCGATAATATTCCCGATCCCCAGAAGACGAAGCAATTCGACACACGCTGTTCCCGCAGCACCACAGCCACAAACAACCGCGCGTTGATTGCCGGGGTCTCGATCAAGCACTTTTAACGCATTGATCAGTGCCGCAGTGATAGCTGTGGCAGTACCATATTGATCGTCATGCATGATGGGGACCGGCAAAGCACCATCAAGTTTTTCCATAACATCAAAGCAACGTGGGGCGGCCACATCTTCGAGGTTAAAGCCGCCAAAGGTTGGTTCCAGCGCCTTGATTATCGCTACCAGTTCATCGCCGCTGCTGACATCAAGACACAAGGGCATACAATCAATGCCGGCAAGCAGCTTGAACATGACAGATTTACCTTCCATCACCGGCATACCGGCCCGCGGTCCTACATTGCCCAACCCTAAAACAGCGCTACCATCTGTTACCAGGGCAATCAGATTGTCTTTGGCCGTTTGTTCGTGGATCAGTTCAGGCGTCCGCGATATGGCGTTGACCACATGGCCGACACCGGGTGTGAAGGCAATCGCTATGTCACCGACTTCTTTTACAATGACTTTTGGCAGAATTTCTATTTTACCGTGGCCATAATATACATCCCGCCCGAACGCCATGGCGACATCAGGCGGGACAGCAGTTTTTTGTTTGCTCATGTTCAGTTCGCAACCAGTCGGTTTACTGTTTTCTTTGCCGCATCAAAGCCTTCGCGAACAAAGATTTCGTACAGTGGAATTTGTCCGATTTGCGACCACACATAGTTTTTAAGCTGGTTGAACGGACGCCCGCCTAGATCATCCCCGGAAATGCCGAGCGTGTCTTCAGCTATCTGTTTGAGCATTGGATAGGTGTAAAGATGTGCTGCTCCCATTGTATAGGGCCAGTTCATGTCGGCCATATGGGTGACCCACTGTTCGGCAGGTTGGGTGGCCAAAGAGAGCTTGCCACCTTTGCGTTCAAGCAAACCGTAATCCACGGGGTCAACTTGTGCCAGAATTGCAGCCGAGCTGATAAAATGGCAAACCCGATCGAGGCCAATCCAGTTGGCAACCACATCACGATCATCCATAGCTGCATCCAGCATGGACATCTGATGGGCTGCCGCCATGGCCATGACGATGCGTGAATCATAGCGCCGGTGCATAAGTTCAGCCGTTGCATAGATACAATGGGCATGCCACGTGTCGGCATAAACCGTGCGCGGCTCCTCCAGCCAGGTACCATCTTTTTGCCATTGATAGAGCCAGACTTTTGGATATTCATGAACCAGAAGAGAGGCCACGGGCAAGTCGCGATTGATTGGCAGACCGTACATCTGGCGATAGTTTTCGGTATAATTATCAGCTATGCGAATATTATAAGCCACGGTCAGAGCCAGACCACCAGGATGAGCATTGTAAAAATCATTGTGGCTTGAAGGCGCTGTTAAATATGATTGCGGGCTCATATGGTCCGAAGGCCAGACGTAATCGGGATCATCATCGGCATGAAAAAAGCCGAGCTTGACCATTTCATTGAACATCTTGCGGCGATCATCTTCATGGGGATACATTTCAAGGAAGGTGATCTTCGGGCCTGAAATGCATTCGGTCATCAAGCGGCGATAGCCATCATCTTCAAGGCTTGCAGCCGTTTGCAACAGCTCATTGTAAGTTCCCGAGACCAGGCGTGAGGCCAGTGCCATATCTTCTGGCGACATGGCAATCACTTCGCTCATTGATCGGGTAGGTGTGAGGTCGAGATCTTCAGAGAACTTGTTATATTCAAACTTGCCCGGCAAAGGGCCGCCGGGGCCTCCGGGTCCATGACATACACACATATTACTACCTCCTTGTATTTATCAGGGCGATCCCAATTCGGGGATCCTTCGTGACCTTTGTGGTCGTGATCTCTATTCAAAAAAACAAATTGGTCTGCGGATTTAACAAATGATTGGTTTTAGGATCAAACCCGAACCAGACGGATGGCTCCTTGTTTACCGGGTTATCCGGGCGTACTTTTACCCTCAGGATATTGTCGCCGAATTTGAGGTCGAGAACAGCCTTGCTGCCAAGGTTCTCAACCCACAATATTTCTGCCTGATGGGGGGTGTCGGCTGAGTGCAGGCCGGATACGCGAACGGCTTCCGGGCGCACGCCTACGATCACATTATTTTTCAAAGTATCAGTTGCACCCAGTTTTCCGATTTCCGGCAGGGCAAAGCGTGCCCCGGCGATCTCAACACCGGCCACATCATCTTCTTGGTACATGTGTGCTGCCATCAAATTCATCGGTGGCTGGCCGATAAATTCGGCCACAAACCTGTTTGCCGGTGTTTGATAAATTTCATCCGGGGTGCCAATTTGCTGGAACACACCTTGATGGACAACTGCAATGCGGTCCGACATCGACATGGCTTCGACCTGATCATGGGTGACATAGATAACGGTCTGTCCCAATTGCTTGTGAATTTCCTTGAATTCAATTCTGAGCGCTGTTCTGATGCGCGCGTCCAGATTGGTCAAAGGCTCATCCAGCATCAGTAAATCAGTTTGTTTCGCAATCGAGCGACCGATAGCAACGCGTTGTTGTTCGCCACCGGAAAAAGTCCTCGGCAGCCGGTCAAGCACATGCGTAATCTTGAGCATTTCGGCAAGGCTGGTGACGCGTTTTGTTATTTCTTCCGAAGCCACCCCAGCTGTGCTCAGCGGGAAAGCAATGTTTTCAAAACCCGTCAGGGTTGGAAACAAGGCAATATTTTGAAAAAGCAAACTGACGTTTCGATCTTTTGGCTCAAGGTGTGTGACGTCACGGTCTTTAATTTTGACCACGCCACTTTTTGGCTGCACAAGGCCGGCGATGGTTTTCAAAAGTGTCGACTTGCCCGCGTTGGTGGGGCCGACAATGCAGAAGAATTCGCCTTCATCGACGTCGAATGAAACGCCTTTGAGTGCCTGAAGGTCATCGAAGTTAACATTCAATCCCTGAAGAAGTAACTGGCTCATGCAGCTTCCTCCTGTCGGGTAGTTTGAACAACCAGTTCGGTTTTCCTGTCTATGAGAAGTATGTTTTCAAGATCAAACGCCACGTGAACAGTGTCGCCTTCACGCGCAAATCCGGGCGCGACCATGACCGTCACCAAATCCTCGCCATAGGTCACATGAAGAATGTGTTCCGAGCCAAAATTTTCAACCAGCCTGACAACGGTCTCAATCGAGCCTGAAAAAGGCTTGTGTTGAGCATTGATATGATGGGCGCGCACGCCCAGATAATAGGCACCGGGCGGAACCGATGCGCCAGGCAGGGCAATGTCCTTTTGCGTTTTCGTGGAAACCATCACATTGCTGTTGGTTGTGACGACAACGCACTCAAGCATATTTATCTGCGGGTCCCCTAAAAACTCGGCAATGAATTTGTTTTTTGGCCGATAATAAATGTCATTGGGGGAGGCGATTTGTAAAATATCACCCATCGACATGACCGCGATCTGGTCAGACATCGACATGGCTTCAACCTGATCATGGGTGACATATAAAACTGTCTGGTCCAGATCTTTTTGAATGTGTTTCAATTCGCCGCGCAA
>CAZJUF010000063.1:5640-11221 GCA_964549055.1 uncultured Hyphomicrobiales bacterium
CCAATACGCCTTTTTTGTGCCGGTATCTGGATGATGGATTTGCCATCAATGAATATATCGCCCGATGTGGGCTCGAGAAATCCGGCAATCATCGACAGCGTGGTTGACTTGCCACAGCCAGACGGCCCCAGCAAAGACAGGAACTCACCGCGCCTCAGGATCAGATCAGAATTTCTGACCGCTTCAACACCGTCAAATTCTTTGCGAAGACTGCGCAGCTCCAGTTTTACCTCATCATCTGCACCCTGGCTCATCGCTTGATCGCTCCAAAAACCATGCCACGAACGATATGACGCTGGATCATGTATCCAAAAAGAATTACCGGCAAAGTGGAAACCGTGCCCATTGCGGCTTGAACACCATAGAGCTTGCCCGATGACGCGGAGACATAGTTTGCAACCTGCAATGTGACAGTCACCACGTTGCCGGCGGTTAACACCAGGGCGAAGAGAAACTCCGACCAGTTCAAAATGAAAATAAACAGTGCGGTTGAAAGAATTCCTCCCTTGATAAGAGGCAGGGTTATGACCAGAAATGCCCGAAACCTGCTCATGCCGTGAACCATGGCAGCGCCTTCAAGTTCGGCGGGCACGTCATCAATGAAGGACCGGATCATCCAGATGGAAAAGGGCAGGGTAAAAGCTGAATATGCCAATATCAGTCCGAAATATGTATCTGACAATTTCAGCATCGAAAACAAAACCACCATAGGGACAACAACGGAGATTGGCGGCACCATGCGGACGGTCAAAAACTGGAACGGGTAATTTTTGCCACCGGTATTAAACCGCACAATGGAATAGGCTGCCAACGTGCCAAATGACACGGAAATAAGGGTCGCGAACGTGGATATTATCGCAGAGCCCTTGAACGCTTTCCACGCGCTGCCTGAAACTTTATAATCTAGAGAACCATCCTGCTGGGCGGCGAATTCTCGCGCCCATTCAGGGAAAAAGACAATTCGGTAATTCTGTAAAGTTGGATTATCGGTCAACCAGATCGGCGGCCAGTTAGCCCATTCTTCATATGGTTTGAAGGACGTGACAATGAGCCAGTAAATAGGGAAAAAAGCAATAATCGCGGCGATGATGACCGTTGTGCGCTTGAGAATGGTGACCCATAGTTTAGTTTGCTGCATAGTTGGTCCCTTACCCGTGCTTTCGCATTGGTTTTGCCAGAACCAGACATATCGATACGACGACGGCCAGCACCAGGAGTGCGGCGGCTGCCACATAGCCCATGCGGAAATAAACAAAGGCGCCATTGTACATGTACATTGATATGGTTTCTGTAGCACCGCCGGGCTGGCCCCGTGTCAGAATATAAACGGCATCAAAAATCTTGAACGTTTCAATGGCGCGAATAACAACCGCTATTGAAATGACCGGGGCCATGAGCGGCAACATAATGCGAAAAAATATCCGGCTCGGGCTGGCCCCCAGACCGATGGCTGCGCGAATCTGGTTTTCCGGCAGGTTCATCAGGCCCGTCAATACCAGCAGAAACATCAAAGGGGTCCATTGCCAGATTTCAGCCAGCATGATGGGCACCATCGCCCAGGTGGGGTGCGAAAGCCAGGAGAACTCAAAGGCTTCACCAGACACAATGGAGATTAAGTGGTTGATCGGTCCGTTTTCATTAAACAGCATGAAAAAAGCGTTGGCGGCATCAACGGGAATAATCATCATCGGCAGAATAATTATGCTGACGGCAACCTTGCGCCACGGCCATTCGTCCAGAAAGAGCAAGGCCAGACCTAAGGCGAGAACAAGCTCGACACTGACACAGACACCAACCACAAACAGCGTTCGGACAACGGAATTGATGAACCGTTCGTCATCCCAAAGATCAATAAAATTCCAGAATTCGTTAAACTCGGCCTTGTACCAGGGTATGTTTTGTGTCGGCTGCCAGTCGGTTACAGACAGCCACAAAAGTATGAGCGTGGGGACGACAACGATGGCAACAATCGTCAGTTGAGCAGGCAGGACCATACGAACGTTGAATGGTATTTTACTCATCATGGTCTTTTAACCCTTCCCCTGAATTTCCTCACCCGGTATCCCGGATATTCTAACCAGTTTACAGGCACTACGTAAATCGGAGAGAAAAGAATGCCGTGCTCCAGAATTTTCAGAGCACGACACTGCTTAAGCGTTCTACTTCAACCTGTTACGAACTGAGGCAGGATACATCGACTTGAGGAACGACCACTGCACGGACTGGCTGCGCTTGCCCATACGGCGGGTAATCTTGTTCCACGATTTGGCCGTGTCGTCCAAGGCCTGTTTTGCCGTTTTGGTCCCGGCATCAGCAGCGCCCAGATTGGTTCTGAGCTGGTCGAAATATTCCCCCTGGCCTTTGAGATAAAGATCCGGGATTGAGCCTTCCATGGATGCTTTATGTACTGTCAAAAACTCAGGAGTGTAGGTGTCAATGATTGCCTTGTCTTTGTAGTGAGCGCCACGGAAAGGATCAAAATATCCGCCGGGATCACGCACCGCTACGGTCGACATTTTGGGGCTGCAGGCAAACAGTGAGAACAAATATGCAATCTCGGCTTCCTTGGAAACAGAGGATACAACATAGTTCCAGCCCCAGTTGAAGTATGGAGTTCTGAGTAGTTTTCCACCAACCATGCCACCCGGTGTGGGGCCAAAGGCCATCTTGCCCTTGATGCTTGATTTTTTGCTGTTGAGGAACTTCTGTGTGCCGCCCCAACCGATATTGCAAAACTTGTCACCCTTGCCAAAGGCTTCAAAATTTTCGAACAAGCCATTGGTGCGCGCGCCGGGATAAAGGAATTTAGACGCAGCCATCATTTCTTCCAGCGCCTGAACGCCGCCAGCATTATTGATTTGCGGGTTCAGATCATCATCCAGCGGGAAGTATCCTTTGGCGTGGAATCTCACCCACCATTCCCAGGCGAGGAAATATTGCGTGCGATACAACGCGCCACCAAACATGCCTTTATCGGGTCGATGGAAATGAGCCATCATGGCATCAAGTTCTTCCCAGGTTTCGGGAACTTTCAGATCATAGCCGTTTTTGTCTGAAAACTTCTTGTTCTCCTCAGGATTATCCAGCCACTCCTTGTTATAGAACATGAGATAGGTGTCGCCATCGGTCTGATAGCCATAGAGGCTGCCTTTGTAATAATCACCGGTGGAGTACAAAGCATCATTCTGAAACCCTGCGGGCTCATACTTGCCGGCATATTGGTCCAGATTGACGAGAATGCCGGATTCAACCAGATCAGGAATGCCGAATGTAGCAGGTAATGCCAGATCAAATGCACCGGTTTTTGCCACTGATTCCAGAAGAATTTTCTGGGTGATTTCGCCTAAGGGCACTTCCACGTATTCAACTTTAATACCGGTCTGTGCCGTGAATTCATCAGCCACAGGCTTGACGTTGCCTAACGAGCCCGAGGGCTGAAGTATCTTCAGTGTAATATCACGACCTGCGCCAAGTTTTTTTGCCTGGATGGCGGCTTCCTGATCGATATTGTCCATTGTTGCGGCACTCGCCTTGCGAGCCGACATAACAAATGAAGGAGCGACAACAGCCGCTGTCGCGCTCAGTGCAGCGCCTTGCATAAAACGCCTGCGATCTCGATTGGTTACCGTGTTTGTTTTTATCATCTTCAGTCTCCCACTTATCAAATTATGATATTGGATTTCACAACCTGCAAAATCACCCTCATGGTGCCGATAGTTGTTTTGAAAGACTCGCACCAAAGTCATTGTCACTTCACGTCTGTATTTTCCGTCATTGACCTCTTGTTTTTCTCTTTATATTCAAACCCTCATTTGCATATCGTTCGCGGCGCACGTCCGCTGTAATCTGGTGAGCCAGAAGATGTTCAGCCTCGCATTGGCGTGAGGCGATGGGGGCAAAATTGAAACTCGCCTGCGGCGTCATTCGTTGATAGGTGACAGTTTTGAGAAATTTCCCAACCCAAAGGCCGCCGGTGTATCGGGCGGCACGACCGGTGGGCAGGGTGTGGTTGGTACCAACGCCCTTGTCACCATAGGCGACCGTGGTTTCTTCGCCGACAAACAGGCTGCCGTAGTTTTTCAGATTGTCGAGGTAATAATCATCGTTCGCAGTCATCACTTCGAGGTGTTCGGGGGCGTATTCATCACTGACCGCAATTGCCTCATCATCATCACCGACCACGATAATCTCGCCATGGTCAGCCCAGGAAACCGAGGCAATTTTGCGTGTGGGCAGTGTCTTTAATTGACGGTCAATTTCACCAAGAACATCTTCACCAAGTTTTTGTGATGTGGTTATAAACCAGGCCGGACTATCAAATCCATGTTCAGCCTGGCCCAGAAGGTCGGTTGCTACCAATGCAGCCTCGGCGGTTTCATCAGCGATAACACACACTTCTGTCGGGCCCGCCATCAAGTCGATACCAACGGTGCCAAATAGTTGACGTTTTGCTTCTGCAACAAATGCATTTCCCGGTCCGGTGATCATATCAACCGCAGTCATGCCAACGCAGCCATAGGCCATCGAAGCCATTGCCTGAACGCCACCCAGGCAGTAAATTTCATCTGCACCGGCAGCGTGCAACCCATACAGGGTTGGTCCAAAAATACCGTCTTCATCGCGCGGCGGGGCACATCCGACGACATGTGAAACTCCAGCTACCCGCGCGGTCCCGATTGACATGGCGGTGGCGCTGATGAGGGGGTAATTTCCACCGGGAATATAACATCCGACATTTTTTACCGGTATGTGTTTGTGCCCGATTGTTGTGCCGGGGCTGAGTTCCACTTCAATTTCCTGCATGGAACCCAGTTGCCGCCGGGCAAACTCCTGAATTTGATGCAGGCAGATATGATAATCTTCCTTGAAGGTTTCCGAAAGGCGCGAGGATACCGCGCGCACCTGATCCTCCGTGATCCGAAATGGCTTGTCCCACTTGTCAAGTTTCAGGGCGTAATCCTCAACCGCACGATCTCCCTGATCGTTAATCTCACGGAGCATGTTGCGAACAGTCTCTTCGACCATTGTGCTTCGCTGGGCTTTGGATTGAGGTGCTTTTTTTAAATATGTTCGCATCAACACTTAATCTCCCGCAGCTGAACTAACTTATGTATGCGCATACATTTTACGAACTCAAAACCGCTCAATTCACTTCACTGGATTTTTGAGATGTGAAATCCTAGGTCAAGTTCTGTCGGGAGTCAAATTACGGACCGGCTTTGCTTTGGCCTCACCACCACCCTGGATGGTGTTGGGTCCGATGATCCGGGTGCGAATCGGGTCCATATGCAGGCGTGAGGGGCATTGACCAGCGACGGCACGGCAGGCGTACAGATCGGTGGCAATTGATCTGTATCAA
This sequence comes from uncultured Hyphomicrobiales bacterium, assembly GCA_964549055.1. Classification (GTDB taxonomy): domain Bacteria; phylum Pseudomonadota; class Alphaproteobacteria; order Rhizobiales; family JAJFHR01; genus JAJFHR01. The sequence goes on from CAZJUF010000063.1 coordinate 11,000, forward strand.
TGAGTGATCGTTCGCAAGTGCAATATAAATATTCTATATTGCCAACTTGTGGTATGATTCGTTTTTCGATCGTACCGCACGGTTTATCTATTTTATAACGAGGGGCCGAGAAAAAATGGGGCTTACCGCTTATTTCACCTCTTTCGGTGTGGTGGCACTTGCCGCACTGGTATTGGTTGCCAAGGCTGAAGATGCCTTGTTTGCTTTCCACGCATGGTTGAT
>CAZJUF010000064.1:0-7268 GCA_964549055.1 uncultured Hyphomicrobiales bacterium
AATATCGATACTCTAAAACCGGTCAACACGAAAGGGTGATAAATCTATATTCGGTTTTCTGCCCGCAATCAGATCAGCTATCAGCCTACCGGTCTTGGGTCCCATGGTGAGGCCAAGATGCTGGTGGCCGAAGGCGAAATAAACATTATCGAAATGGGGCGAGCCGCCAATCACCGGCAGGCTGTCAGGCAGAGTTGGCCGATGCCCCATCCACATGGTATATTCTTTTGTCCGAACGCCCGGAAACAGGATTTTTGCGTGTTTCAGCAGGGTTTGCGCGCGGGAATAATCAGGCGGTGCATCAAGCCCGCCAAATTCAACCAGTCCGGCCAGCCGCAGCCCCATGGACATAGGCGTTGCGATAAATTTGCCGAAGGTGGCCATCACCGGCCCGGTGGGCATGATGCCGGGGTCGCTCAAAGTAATGTGATAGCCGCGTTCAGCCTCCAGCGGCACGATGCTACCCAGCTTTTTAGCGAGCTTGGCCGACCACGCCCCCGCCGCAATCACCACCTGGGTAAACTCAAGTGTTTCACCACTGAGAACCAGACGCCGGGGTTTGCCGTCGACAATTTCGATGTCTTTGACTTCGGCCTTGATGATTTTGCCACCGGCAGCCTCGAACCCTTCAGCCAATCCCTTCACCACCAATGCGGGATCAGGCACGTAACCATAATCTTCCATCAGCACACCAAACGAAAATTCATCCGACAGTGTCGGGTCATAATCCGCCAGCGCCTTTTTCTGTAATATGGTCGTGCGGATGTTATGTCTGCGGCGAATTTTCCAGCCGTACTCATCGTCCTTGTAGGCAACTTCATCGCGATAAAGGTTAAGCGTTGGTGCGGGTTTTATCAGTTTTTCAGCCGCTGTGCCTTTGGCCAGATCACAGTGTTGCTCAACTGTATCAAGCGTCAACAAGGCAAGGGCATCTGCAATGTTATCAACCTTGTCAGGTGAGGCATTGCGTAAAAACTGCCAGAACCACGGCAACATACGCGCGGCATAAGGCCAGCGCAGTGACAATGGTCCCATGGGGTCGAGCAGCATTTTGGGGAGTTTGGTAACAATCCCCGGTGTTGCCGCCGGTACAATACCGTGCGAGGCCAACACGCCAGCATTGCCGAAAGAAGTGGCGTCACCGGGGTCAAGACGATCAACCAGCGTTACGCTAAAACCGGCGCGTTGCAGATGTAGAGCGCAGGATACACCGACGATCCCGGCTCCAACGACTGCAACAGCGCCTGATTTAGTCACAGGCTTTAGGTCAATGACTCGCGTAAAATATCGACCATACTGTCAATATTTTCCCGCGTGGCAATAAACTGCGGTGCAAGAATGCCGGTATCTCCGGTGAACTTCACATGGAGGCCATTCCAGAACAGCTCTTTCTGCAATGCCGTGCCAAATGCACCGGGCGCACCTTCAGGTTTAAGATCAATACCAGCCATCAGGCCATACCCTCTGATGCCAACGACTTTGTCGAGGCTTTCAAGCTCAAACATCTTGTCGAGGAAATATTCGGAAAGCTCGGCAGCTTTATCAAACAACCCTTCGTTTTTGTAGATATCCTGAGTGGCGATACCAGCAGCACAAGCTGCGGGATGGCCTGAATATGTATAGCCATGGAAAAACTCAATGGCACTTTGCGGCGAGGCTTCGGTCACGGTTTCGTAAACCATGTCCTTGACGCCAACCGCTCCCATGGGCTGACAGCCGTTGGTCAGGGCTTTGGCCATGGTCATGATATCGGGAACAACACCAAAGGCGTCAGCGGCAAATGGTGTGCCAAGGCGGCCAAAGCCGGTAATCACTTCATCAAACACCAGCAAAATACCGTGGGCATCGCAAATTTCACGCAAGCGCTCAAGATAGCCTTTTGGCGGCACCAGACATCCAGTAGAACCGGCAATCGGCTCAACAAAACACGCGGCAATCGTGCTGCCACCATAGGTCTGGGCAAAGCGTTCCAGATCATCGGCAAGTTCCACACCTTTTTCAGGCTGGCCGCGCAAGTAAGGCTCATCGCCAATCATTGTATGGCGCAGGCACACGACATTGGGCATCACACTGGTAAAGGTTTCACGGTTTTTCACCATGCCGGCCAGCGAAACACCACCCATATTTACACCGTGATAGGCGCGGTCACGCGAGACAAAGCGGGTGCGTTGTCCTTCGCCACGGGCGCGATGATAGGCCATAACAATTTTCAGGGCCGTATCAATCGATTCCGAGCCTGAATTTGTAAAAAACACATGGTTGATATCTTCCGGCGTGATGGCTGTGATCTTGCGCGCCAGTTCAAACGAGCCAGGGTGCGAAGATTGAAAGGGTGCGGTGTAATCATTAACAAGCAACTGGGCATGCACCGCATCGGCAATTTCCGTGCGGCCATGACCGGCGGGTACGCAAAACAGGCCGGATGATCCGTCCAGTATTTTACCACCGCGATGATCCCAAAGATGAACGCCTGAACTTTTTACCACCAGGCGGGGGTCTTTTTTGAACTCGCGATTTGCCGTAAACGGCATCCAGTGTTCTTCCAACGAATTGGGAAATGACAGATCGTCCATCAGAATCTCTCCTTCTTGAGGAACAGCATAATTATTGTTGTACCTTACCATAAATCAAACTTGACCCTAGTGTTTTTCCGGTCGCATAGTAGGGCCAGAAACAGCTATAACTTGAGACCAAAATATGCGCGATTCACTCTTTCAATTAAGCCGTTCGGGACGCATTAATTTGCAGACTGAAATACGTCAGGTGCTGGTTTCAGCTATTTTAACCGGCCACCTCCCGGCTAATGAGCGTGTACCCTCCAGCCGAAAAATGGCTCAAAACATGGGTGTTTCGCGCAATACCGTGGTTTTGGCCTACCAGGGCCTGCTTGATGACGGTTATCTGGTGGCCCATGAACGCAGCGGATACTACGTCAACGGTAAAATCCTCGAAGGCCGGATTATTCCGGCACCAGGTGATCACGTTACCAAAATCGGCGATGAAAGTACGATAGACTGGTCCAGGCGATTTCGTGTGAGACCGAGCGAGCAGGACAATATTTCCAAGCCAAAAGACTGGCGCGAGTATCCGTATCCATTTATCAGCGGGCAGGTTGATCCGGGATTATTCCCCATTGCCGAATGGCGCGAGTGTTCACGTCAGGTGCTGGGCAAAAGATGGCTCGATATTTCCACAGCCGATGCATACGGCAGCGATGATGAAATGCTGATTGAGCAAATCAGAACTCATATTCTGCCCAGACGCGGTATTCTGGCTGATCATGATGAAATTCTGGTGACAATGGGCGCGCAAAATGCCCTTTACCTGCTGGCCAGCCTTTTGGTGAGCCCGGAAACCACAGTGGGCTTTGAAGAACCCGGATACCCTGATGCGCGCAATATTTTCCGACTAAAAACCAAAAAACTGGAATATCTTGATGTTGATGAGCACGGGGTAACCCTGGGGCCTGCTTTTAAAAACTGCAATATCCTATTCACAACACCGAGCTATCAGGCACCAACGACGGTAATCATGCCACCGGAGCGGCGACGGGAATTACTTGAAGCGGCTGAGAAATATGATTGTCTTATTATCGAAGACGATTATGAATTTGACACCAATTTCAGCGCTCAACCCAGTCCAGCACTTAAATCGCAAGACAAATATGGGCGCGTCATCTATGTCGGCAGCCTGTCCAAGACGCTGTTTCCGGGGTTGCGTCTGGGCTATCTTGTCGGCCCGCGCGAGCTGGTGCGTGAAGCTCGGCAATTGCGCCGCCTCATGGTCCGCCATCCCCCCAACAACAATCAGCGTACCACGGCACTTTTTTTGTCTCTGGGCCATCATGATGCGCTGGTCCACAGACTGCACCGCACCTACCAGGCTCGCGGGTTGGAAATGGGGCGTGCACTTTCGCGCTATTTTCCCTATACACCGGGAATTTCAAGCTCTGGCGGTTCGAGTTTCTGGGTTCAGGGGCCGAAAAATGTTAATGCCGATGAACTTTGCGCCCTCGCATTGAAAAGCGGCATTATTATCGAGCCGGGAACAATATGGTTTGGCCGCCAGCCTGTGGTGCAAAATTATATTCGCCTGGGTATTTCCTCCATCGAGATTGAAAAGATTTTCCCCGGCATCGAATTGCTGGCGCAGTTAATTGATCAGTTGAAATCTTGACAAGGGATCGGAGCACGCTCAAGTTTCCAGCTTCGGCCACCAATTATTCGTTTCAATATGATCGAGAAGCACTCCAGGCCGGGCCGGTGTGGAGAATAATGGCTACTCAGTATAAACCAGTTTACCCGACCCGGCTCCGGGATTAGCGCTCAGCTATTGGCGCGAACCATGGGCACAAATCCGGGCAGTGCCTCCACATCCTTGAGCCAGCGCTGAATATTGGGATAATTGTCGAGATACACTTCGCCTTCATCTGACACCGTCACATAGGCGTAACTGGCAATGTCGGCAATTGTCGGGCGCGAAGTTGCCAGCCACTGGTTTTGGTGCAGGTGCGGCTCCAAGACATCGGTGAAAAGCTGATGGGCCAGTACTTGAGCTTCTTCAAGATCATACGATCTGCCGAACAGTTTCACTGCGCGCGCGCGCGCCGGTCCAAACATCATTTCACGCACAGCAATCGACAACCACTCCTGAATGTGGGCTTTTTCCGTGGAGGTTTTGCCACTCCAGTTGCCGGAACTGTCATATTTATCGCTGAGATAAACCAGAATGGCGCATGAATCACGAATAACCTCGCCATCATCCACCAGTGTTGGCACCTGACCTAAGGGATTGACCTTCAGGTAAGCTGCTTCCTTATGCTGACCCAGGCTGAGGTCTATCGGAGAATTTTCATAACTCACCCCCAGCAGGTTCAAAAACAGTCGTGTGCGATAGGCATTGCCGGAAGGGGCGAAATCATAAAGTGTAATCATCGGATTGACTTTCTATCAAGTGAAATAAATTTACCAGACGATATACAATGATAATCCGCCGCGCCAGAGCTGTGACCTATCAATTTGTCGAAAGACCCCACAATTGCAAATGGGACCACCGGATTGTGGCCCCAAATTGTTGCGGACAGGGATCAGGCTTTTTGCACGTTGCTTCCGAAATACATAAACTCACGATCCATTTTAGCCACATCTGCCGCGGCCAGATTTAACGTTGAGCTATCCAGCATCTTGAAACTTTTCTGGCTTTTAACCCATTCATCCGCCGGTTGCAGTGTTGATAGTGTGTAAGTTGTGGTCTCGTTAAGATAGTGAGTGGGAATGACCACCTTGGGCTTGAGACGCTCAACGATGGCATTGCCCATATCATAGGAAAGAATGTGCTGAGAGCCATCAACCGGCATGGTCAAAACATCGACCTCGCCTACCGCATCCCAGAAGCTGTCTGCCGGGTTGTGACGATTGTCCCCCCAGATCAAGGTTCTGATGCCGCCGGTTTCAACAAGATAAACCACCATATCCATGTGGCCGACATTATTGGGCGGACAAGCACGAACGCCAAACTCCTTGAGCGCATCTGTCCACTTGTACCAGCCCGGTGCCACACAGGCATGCTTGTCGGCAAAGCCGGTAATTTTCAAATCGGCAAATTCAAAATTACCCACCATACGGTCCAGAACCATGGTCGATTGCGGCCGGTCTATGGCGTCATGATCGAAATGCGTGTGCGTCGACATGGTGATATCAACCAGCGTTTCGGGGAACTTGTTCTTGAACCACAGGCCCCAGGCACCTGAAGGATCATCACGCCAGGGATCAAACAAAATTGTGGCTCCCCCGGGCGACGTTATTTTGAAGGCGCAATGACCATAATATTCAATACCAACAGAACCATCGGCAAAGCTGGTTTTGCCCTGTAGTTCAATGACATGCTTGTTGTTGCCGGGTTGTGTCCAGTCGGTCGATTGTGCTTGAGCTGGCGTTGTGCCCAGAGTTGTCGCCGCTGCGGCAGCCCCGACACCGGCGGCCCCGGCAGCCATAAAAAATGAACGCCGGGAAAGTCCCGGAGCGGTTTTGTCCTTGGCGCCATTTATAAGTGTGGGCTTAAGATCTTTTCTATCCATCGTATCCTCCTAGATGCAATTATCCAGGCCAGAGCAGATCTCCAGCCTCCCGCAAAAGCCTAGCATCGGCTTTGATCAATTCCAGTATTGGAAAAATAGGAGGATAATAGGGGGGAAATCCCCATATTAATGGAGCGACAGCAGGTGGGTGCGCAAATCTCTGGCGCGGTTTTCAATACGGAGTTTTTTACGGATATTGTTGCGATGAAAATCAACCGTGCTTTTTTCCCGCGACAGTATATTGGCGATGTCCTTGGTTGAATTACCACTCATCACCAGTTGGGCAATCTCCACTTCCGTCGACGTCAAGCCGTCCAGTGCCTGCGAAAGTTGACCGGCAAAGGACGAAGTGATCTGCCGTAGATTTCCTTCAAGCAACTCAAGATAGTTAAAAAGGCTATCTTCAGGTGGAATACTTTGTTTGATTTTCTCGACGTGCGGCAGAACCAGATCATTGATGCGTTTCAAAATCTGCTCTTCAAACTCCCCGCGCGAAGCTTCCAGTTGCGTCAGGAGCACCCGCAACGCTGTATTGACTTCTTCCAGTTCTTTTTCGCGCCGACCAAGTGCTTGTTGGGTTTTTTTACGACGGGTAATTTCATCGCGCAAAGACTGGTTGGCGTCACTCAAATCCCGGGTACGCTCAGTCACGCGCACCTCAAGAACATCGTGTGAATGTTGAAGGTTATTCTCGAGTCTGCGGCGTTCGCGACTTTCGATCAACAAAGCCAGATCGGTTTCAATAACACTGCGAAATTCTTTCAACAGATCCTTATAGAGCAGTGCTTTTTCGTTTTCACAGCGATCAAGCACACAGATGGTGCCAAACAGACTGCCATCGGGCCACTGCAAAGGATAACCGATATAAAATGACATACCGTGTTTCAGGTCTTCATTATCATTCCAGTCTGGATCTGAATGGGCATCACACACCACAAGTTCATCGCGACCCTCAAGCACGGCATGACAGTACAGCTTGGGGCTGAGTTCAAACGATTGACCAACGAAATAGGGATTATCATCGCCGTCGCTCGATACCAGTACGGCATGATCGGGCGCATCTGTTTTCATCACCAGACTTGCCGGCACGTCAACAATGCGAGCCGTTAAATCAACAATATTCTGCCATTTGGTTATGGTCTCTTTTTGTATAGCCGGTTTTTTTTCTGCCATCTGCCCGATCCCTTTTCCC
>CAZJUF010000064.1:7368-11189 GCA_964549055.1 uncultured Hyphomicrobiales bacterium
GGTCTCTTTTTGTATAGCCGGTTTTTTTTCTGCCATCTGCCCGATCCCTTTTCCCCTTCAGGCTTTTTTCTTGATGGCGATACCATAGCTGGAATTCCAGCCGTTGCCAAACCGGGTTGAAATCAGAACATTATCTGGCGGAAAAACTATTCCAGGCTGAATTCGGGATTGTAGATTAAACCAATGGCGTTTCCCCACGGGTCAATGACACTGGCAACCATGATTTCACCACCTACATTGGCAGGCTCTGTATCTTTTTTTGCACCCAGTTTGATAAATCTGGCCACCTCCCCGGCAATGTTTTCAACCCCCCAATAAGACACAACATTTGTAGTTTTATTCTCAATTGGAGTATCGTCAACCAGCAGGCCCAGCTCAAATCCCGCAATATTAAACCCGACATAAAAAGGTTCGTCAAAGTAAGGTTCTGTCTCGAAGGCCTTGGCGTACCACTCTTTGGCGGCATCCAGATCGTTGACTTTATAGATGGTTGTTCTGAGGCCAAGCATTGATGTTTTCATCGCAATTATTATCCTGTTGGCTAAAACCTCTAGCGAAAGCGTCTGTCCCAGACACCGTCCCAGTCATCTCCCGGAGGTTTCTGGCGATAAAAGGCGCAGCGTGAGACATACAGGCTGGCGACTTTATCATCTGGGTAACCGGCCAGAAATTCCTCAAATCCCTCACCGGCTTCTTTCCAGCGCTGATCGCGATAAAGCTTCATTGCATCGTCAAAGCGCGGCAGTGCTTCAAGCATCTGTGCATGTTCTTTTTCGAGATAATACCCCAGAGGCTCATACACTCTTATGGGCCTGTTCTTGCCTCTGACACGCAGGAAATCAATCTCTCGAAGACCGGCCCGTGATTTCATCTTGTCAACCGTTGTCTCACTCACCAGTATCGATGTTCCAAAGAATTTATTGGCATCTTCAAGCCGCGCTGCCAGATTAACATGATCGCCAATCACGGTGTAATCCATACGTTTTTCAGAGCCGACATTTCCGGCGACAACTTCTCCGGTGCTGATACCAATTCCTATTTCAATCGGCGCTCTGCCGCCTTGTTTCCTCACCAGATTAAGCTGGCGCAGGGCCTGGAGCATTTCTATGGCGACTTTAACCGCATTATCAGCATCATCGGGAGTGGACATTGGTGCGCCAAACACCGCCATAATAGCGTCACCTATATATTTATCCAAAAGCCCGTTATGGCGCAGAACCACTTCAACCATTTCAGTGAAATAATTGTTGAGCATTGCCACAGTTTCGCCGGCACCGAGGTTTTCTGTCATGCTGGTGAAACCGCGAATATCGGAAAACAACATGGTTGCTTCCTGTGCGGTGGCAACAAAAGGTTGATCGGCGCTGTGCAGCACCTTGTCCATAACTTCTTTGGCGAGGTAGCGCGCCATGGTTGTGCGAAAACGCTTTTCATCGGTTATATCTTCGATTTCAACCATAAAGCCCAGGCGCGTGCCATCGATATCCACCAATGACGCGATTGTCACATTAACCGCAATCTCCTCGCCGTCGCTGCGCAGAAAATCGGTGTCGGCGTGATAATCAGAACCACCTGATTTTGCCACATAACCCAGACTGTCAATAACCCACCGGTTTTTGTCAGAAAATATCTCATCCACTTTTTTGCCGACAAGCTGTTTTTCCGGCAGGCCAATATTGCGGATGGCAGCTTCATTGACCTTGGTGATGTTCAACCTGCTGTCCAGGGTGACAACGCCATTGCTCAAAGATTTGAGGATGGCTTCATTATAATTCTTCAATTGCCGCATATCCTGGAACAGTGCGGCATTTTCCAGGGCCACGGCCACTTGGGCAGAAAAAGCATGCAGGCGTTTTTCGTCCAGCGAATTAAAGCTGCCGCCAATCTTGTTCAACACCTGAATGACAGCGATCGGTGAACCTTGCTTGTTGAGGATCGGGAAACACAGGATGTTGCGGGTGGTAAAGCCCGTGGTGCGATCAACTTCCCGGTTAAATCGCAAATCAATCTGGGCGTCCGCTATATTGAGTACCTTGCCGGTTGTGAATGTTTCTCCGGCGATTCCCCTGTCACAGGGTATTCTTATTTCTTTGGTGTCAATGCCCTGGGCGACTTTGGACCAGAGTTCATTACTGCCAGCATCATGGATGAACAAAGTGCTGCGTTCAGCACTGAGTAATTTTGATGTCGCCACCATTATTTTGGCAAGCAGATCGTCAAGATCAATATTCCCAGAAATTTCGCTGACAACTTCCAGCATTGCCAATTCATTATCGTGTGAGATTTTAAGTTTTTCAAACATCTGGGCATGTTCAAGTACGGCTGCAACCTGTGAGGTCATGGTCGCCAACGCTTGAGAATCAGCCCGGCTGAAAGTGCCTTCAACCTTGTTCAGCAATTGGGTTACGCCGATGATTTTCTGATCTTTATTGCGCAAAGGCACACACAGAATATTGCGCGTGCGAAAGTTGGTGTTGTCATCAACTTCGCGATTAAAGCGCGGATCGTTGTAGGCATCGGCGATGACGAGCGCTTCACCGGTGGTAAAAACACACCCCGCAATGCCGGCATCATCGGGTATACGGATTTCACTGATGGTGTCGCCCTGGGCCAGTCGCGAAAACAACTCGCCGGTTTCATCGTCATGAAGAAACAGAGTTGCGCGTTCGAAGTTCAGGGTATTTTTTATGACGTCAATCAGGCGTGGCAGCAATTCATCGAGAGAGCTGTATTGTGCCGTTGTTTTATTGACTTCAAGCAGAACTGAAAAGCGCTGTAAAAGCTGTGCAGCCTCGTCCGCAAGATCGCCACTGCCGGGGCCGGACAAAGCACTGACTATCCGGCCAATTTCTTTGTCTTGCAAAGGTGCATCAAAAATTTTTACAAAGGGTGCAAAGGTTTTGCCAGACATCGGCATGCGCTTTTGAACTGCGAATGTATCAAACGCTACCGTTTCTTTTCCAAACTTATTCATCTAGCAATTCAAATTTAGGTCAATAATACCATATCGAAGGCGCACCATAGCCAGTTGAGTGTAAAAGTTTCGTTATGTTGCTGGCTATTTAGAACATAAGTTTTCACCGGTCGTGATATTATGTTCCTGGATCAGGTTTTCTGATTTTAACACTCAAGGAGTTAAGATAATTCCCGAAGCCTCAAGCCCAGCGTTATTTTGCGATTTTACCTCAGGCGCCATTGCCCATCGCCTCAAATTTGGCGGCGGCCGCAATCAGGCCTTGCCAAAGGCTGCGGGCTTTTCGCGCGGGCGAACGCCGAAAATTATCGATGCCACAGCCGGCCTGGGGCGCGATGCTTTTTTACTGGCATCTTTGGGCGCGCATGTAACATTGATAGAGCGCTCGCCAGCTGTTCACAAAGCCCTGGCAACAGCTTTGACAAAGGCTGAAGCAGGACCGGCAGAGATTGCCGCAATCACCGCACGCATGAAACTGATCCACGGTGACGCCAGAGATATTCTTGGTGATCTTGAAGCAGAAGTTATTGTTGTCGACCCCATGCACCCGCCACGGCGCAACTCGGCACTGGTTAAACAGGAAATGCGCCTGCTGCGCGAACTGGTGGGTGCAGACCCCGATAGTCTGGAGCTTATGCAAGCAGCCCTTAAAGCTGCAACCAATCGTGTGGTGCTCAAATGGCCGTTGCGCGCAAACCCCATGCCGGGGCTTCAATCGCCCTCACACCAGATAGGCGGCAAGACCACACGCTATGATGTTTTTATGACTTTGTGATCTCACCGGTTTTGCCAAATTTTTCCCAATAAGCGCCGAATAATTCTTCCTCCGACGGTTTGTCTTCGGCGA
>CAZJUF010000065.1:0-5695 GCA_964549055.1 uncultured Hyphomicrobiales bacterium
CTTGACCATATGCCTGATTGCGCCGGGCATCGATAATAACCGCCACCGGACAGGGTTGATACTCTGTTTTCAGCTTTGATTTATTAGCCGCAATTGCCTGCATTGTTGACAGGCCGCAAATGGCGATGTCATGCGCAAGGCGAAATCCCCGGGCAGCAGACAAGGCAACGCGAACTCCGGTGAAAGATCCCGGGCCAATGGTCACCACCTGGCGGTCAATATCCTCAAAACCCACACCCGCTTTGGACATCACTTCATCAATCATGCCGAGAAGGATTTCCGCGTGGCCCTTGCCGGGTTCGCAATATGAGGTGGCCAGGACGCAGGGATTTGCGCCCGTGTCTACCACAGCAGTAGAGCAGGCGACGAGTGATGTATCGAATGACAGGCTAATCATCGAATTCAGGCGACCGGGCGCACTTCCTTAACTTCCGGTACAAAATGTTTCAGCAGGTTTTCGATGCCATGCTTCAATGTGGCCGTTGAACTTGGGCATCCCGCACATGCACCCTGCATGCGCAAAAAAACCACACCATCTTCGAAGGCGTGAAACGTTATGTCGCCACCATCCTGTGCCACCGCTGGCCGCACCCGCGTATCCAGCAATTCCTTGATGGTGGACACAATTTCCTTATCGGCTTCGTTGAAAGTTTCAGCTGCAGCTTTTTCTTCCTGATTATCGTCTGTCAGCAAGGGGGCTCCAGACATGAAATACTCCATGATCGTGCCCAGAATTGCCGGCTTCAGCAACTGCCAGTCACCGTCATCTTTGGTGACAGTGATAAAGTCCGAGCCAAAAAACACGCCCGATACATGAGTGATATCAAACAGACGAGCGGCCAGAGGTGAGCTTGTCGCAGTCTCACGATCACGATAATCCCGCGTCTTGTCTCCCATTACCGACCGGCCCGGTAAAAACTTCAAGGTTGCCGGATTGGGTGTTGCTTCGGTTTGAATAAACATCTTGTTCTCATTTTCTGGTAGAGATCCTGCAAGTATCGCTATTGATGCCTTGAGGATGCAAAAATGTTGTTTGAATTAATTCTAAACTAGCACAAGGCGCAGGAAAAGCTAAATTTGATTTTTAAGAGGTCTCTTTATCTGCTGATTCCCTGGCCAGCCCGCTCCCCCGCCCAACCACCCGATAAGGATACCCTAGGGGTGGTTGGGCGGGGGAGTGGGCTGGCCAGGAAACCAGAACAAAGAATGACTAGGGAATCAGACAAAGAATGCCCAGGAAATCAAAACAAAACAGACAAACTCAAGCCAGAGCGTCAATTTCCTCATCCGTCAGATCTCCCGGTACGATGGTAACAGGAATCGGGAACGATGCGGAAGTTGCATTGGCCAGCATGGCCACCAGAGGGCCGGGGCCGGTACTTTCGGTTGAGGCACCCAGAACCAGGATTGCCACATCTTCGTCTTCTTCAATTAGCGTCACAATTTCTTCAGCCTTGTCACCTTCGCGAATCAGTAATTCCGGCATCACATCACAGTAGGATTTTACCTCTTTAACCATGCGTGCCTGCATTTCTTCAGCTTCAACGCGGGCTTCTTCGCGCATGATATCTTCAACACCAAGCCAGTGCTGGAAATCTGCATGCGAAATAACCGTTAAAAGACTAACCGAGCCGCCGGAATGTTCGGCGCGGCGCGCGGCAAAATGCAGGGCGCGCCCGCATTCAGGTGTGCCATCAACAACAACCAGAAATTTCCGGCTGTGGCCCTCTTCCTGGCTTTTACGTTTCTTTCCTCTACTCATGCGTCCTATGCTGCCACTGGTGTTGATGCGCGGCAAGACCAAAGAATGGCTTGAATCGCAATTCTGGTATTCAGAACAATGTCAGCCGATATATCCGACAATGCGTCTCACATCGCGCATAATCGGGGCAGCAATTGCCCGTGCTCTTTCAGCGCCATCACTCAAAACAGCCTCAATATAGGCAGAATCATCCGCAATTCTGGCCATTTCCTGCCCTATCGGTGCCAGCACACTGACCGCCAGTTCGGCCAGTTCCGGTTTGAATTCAGAGAACTGTTTACCGCCAAATTGTTTAAGCACTTGCGCTTTGGACTGGTCTGAAAGGGCGGCAAAGATACCCACAAGATTATCGGCTTCAGGTCGTCCTTCCAGTCCTTTTTCCTCTGATGGCAGTGCTTGCGCGTCTGTTTTGGCCTTGCGGATTTTTTTTGCAATCGTATCAGCATCATCTTTGAGGTTGATGCGTGACATTTCAGAAGGCTCTGATTTGCTCATCTTGCGGCTGCCATCGCGCAAAGACATCACCCGGGTTGCCGGACCGGTGATCAAAGGTTCTGGAATTGGAAAAAATTCCTCGTCCAACCCTTGCGTTTTGATCGATTGGGCAAAATCATTGTTGAATTTCTTGGCGATATCGCGGGCAAGTTCCAGATGTTGCTTCTGGTCTTCACCGACGGGCACATGTGTGGCTTTGTAAACCAGAATGTCAGCCGCCATCAAATTTGGGTAGGTGAACAGGCCGGTTGAGGCATTTTCGCGGTTTTTGCCCGCTTTGTCCTTGAACTGGGTCATGCGGTTGAGCCAGCCCATGCGCGCCACACAATTGAAAATCCAGGCCAGTTCAGCGTGTTGCGAAACCTGGCTTTGATTAAAAACAATATGGGCTTTGGGATCGATGCCACAGCTTAAAAAACCCGCAGTAACTTCGCGAATATTGCCAACAAGCTCAGTTGGATCCTGCCATTCGGTCAGGGCATGCATATCAACCACGCAATAGATACACTCATGGCTCTTTTGTAGCGCTACAAAATTTTTGATAGCACCGAGATAATTGCCCAGATGTAAATCGCCAGTGGGTTGAATGCCTGAAAAAACCCGTTGTAAATCAGCGCTCATAATACCCTCACAATAATGTCTTGTTGAATGTCCCGTTCTATGCCCCGCGCTGCGACCAAGCGCAATAGCAAATAATCGCTACGAACGCCTTAACGAGCTACGGATTTCCCTGAATTTGAACGCACCGGTAATGTTGCACAGTCCAAAAAACACCACCATCCCGGCAACAATCAGTGCGAGAAGGAGTAATATCTTCTCATAGAGCGCGCCACTTGCAACGATGAGCGGGGATATGAACTGGTCCAGCCCCCATAAGGCAGCTCCCATGCACACCGCACTCAGCGTATAGATGATCAGCCTGGATTTAAGTCTGTGATCAATTTTAAAATGACCACGCCGGTAAAGCGTCACGCCAAGTAATATAACATTGATCCAGCCGGCAAGTGACGTCGCAATGGCAATACCAACGTGCTGGAAATAAGGAAACAGTGCCAGACTGGCAACAACGTTAACCGCCATCGCCACCCCGGCAAAATGCATCGGCGTTTTGGTATCTTCGCGGGCGAAAAATCCCGGTGAGAATATTTTGTTGAGCACAAATGCCGGCAAACCGAAGGCAAATGCCATGAGCGCAGAGGCTGTCGCAACAGTCGCTTCATTGCTGAAAGCACCGCGCTCAAACAACACCATCAAAATCGGCTCAGGGATCACTACAAGGGCAACAGCGGCTGGCAATGTCAGCAGCATGGAAAATTCCATCGCCCGGTTTTGCGAGGCCTCTGCCTCAGTGTCCTTACCACCGCGCAACTGACGGGCAATTTCAGGCAGCAACACCACACCAATAGCTATGCCGATGACCCCAAGGGGAAGTTGATAGATACGATCAGCGTAATACAGGAAAGAAACCGCACTATCCTGCATAGAGGCGATAATCGTTCCGATCATGATGTTTATCTGGGTGATGCCCCCGGCGATGACGCCGGGAATGCCCAGGGCTATGAGCCTTCTAACACCAGGTGTGAGGCGCGGGCGGCGCAGCTTGAAGGCCATGCCGCTGCGCCGTGCTGCAATCACCAGCATAAGAAATTGCAAAAAGCCGGCCAGCGACACACCCCAGACCAGCAAATAGCCAACCTGTTGTTTTTCGCTGGCAAAGGCTGCGAATGCCAAAAGCGAAATAAGCACAACATTAAGCAAAATCGGAGCAGCAGCGGCCGCGGCAAAGCGGCCCAGAGAATTGAGAACGCCACTTAAAAACGCCACCAGCGACATAAACAGCAAATATGGAAATGCAATCCGGGTGAGCATCACCGCCAGATCAAATTTTTCCGGGTTGTCAACAAACCCCGGTGCCAGCAAATAAACCAGCAGCGGCATGAAAATTTCAGCTATAACGGTAAAAACAATAAGCGTGAAAGTGAGCACACTTAAAACTTCTTCACCAAAATTCCGGGCTTGCTGCTCGCCTTCGCCCTCAAGGCGCTTGGCAAATAAGGGGATAAATGCTGAATTAAACGCACCTTCCGCAAACAGGCGGCGAAACAGATTGGGAAATCTGAAAGCGACAAAAAATGCATCCGCCACCAGCCCGGTACCCAGCACCGATGCAATCAACACATCGCGGACAAAACCCAGTATCCGGCTGATTATTGTCATACCGCCAACCACAGCAGCGGACCGCATAAGGCTCATGAGCGAAGTGCTTCCATCTTTTTGCTATTCCGATCCAACGGTTGTGAGCTGGCGGGCGGTTGTGCCTTTTGTCTTTGGTTTGTGGCGTTCAAACACCGATAGCAGGTGTTGTTTGATTTTTAAATGGCGTTGCTCATTGGTGATCTTGAGGCCGGTGAGGTCTTTGACATAAAACACATCCACCGCACGCTCGCCAAAAGTGGCGATGTGAGCCGAGCCGACATTGATGTTAAGCTCAAACAACGCATGGGTCAGTTCAAACAAAAGACCCGGCCGGTCGAGCCCGCGCACTTCGAGAACAGTAAAAATATTCGAACGCGAGTTATCGATAATCACCGAAGGCTCAACGCTGAAAGCCTTCAGGCGGCTTTTTGGCCGGTCGCGCGATTTTAAAAGTTCGGGCAGCTTGATTTGCCCGCGCAGAGATTTTTCAATCGTTGCAGCGATGCGCCGGGCGCGATTTTCTTCATCCTCAAGGTTGGAAAACTTGCGTTGAATAAAGATTGAATTCAACGCCATGCCATCTTTTGTCGTATAAATTTGCGCATCAACAATATTGGCACCCAACGCTGCGCACGCCCCGGTAACCGTGGACAGGAGTGAGGGGTGATCAATGGCAAAAACGGTAATTTCAGTGATTTCGGTGAACTCGTCGGTTTTGAAATCTATGCTCAGCTTAACTGAATTTTCCGCAGCTTCGCGGATCATTTTGGCGTGGGCAATTTTTCGTTCCAGGTCCACATTCAAGAGATAGGCAGGATAATGCTTGTTCAATAAAATCTGTTGCTGGTCCTGTGGCCAGTCGCTCAACGCCTGTTCCAGCTCCTCTAGCGCAACCGCCACGCGGGCTTTGCGGGTGATGGTTGTGTGGCCACCTGAAATCACCGGCTCCACTTCATAGTATAACGTCCTGAGTAATTCACCCTTCCAGCCATTCCACACGCCCGGCCCAACAGATTTGATATCGGCAACCGTCAGGCATAAAAGCAGCTTGAGGCGCTCGGGGCTTTGGACAATTTCAGCAAAATCTGTAATCGTCTTGAAATCATTTAAGTCACGCATCTGGGCAAAATCACTCATCGCCAGATGGTTTTCAATAAGCCAGACAACAATTTCTGTTTCAGCCCCGCTCAATCCCAACCGCGGACACAGTTTTTTCGCAATGCGCCCGCCAACGATTGAATG
>CAZJUF010000065.1:5795-11011 GCA_964549055.1 uncultured Hyphomicrobiales bacterium
CCGGATTCATTCATCTTGCGCAAAACACCCTCGGCACTTTGCGCCGAAGTGAGGATTTTTAAAAAATACTCATTTGCCTCTGTATTGCGCCGAAGCTTTGCATCCACAAGGCTTAAGGAACGGGTAATCAGTTTAAGCGCCTGGGGATGCAGCAGCACGTTATTTTCACCGGCAAGATAGAAATACCGTATCAGATTAACCGCATCCTGCTTGAAGACCTTGTGATTGATTACGTTGATGCGGCCACCTTCGAAAGCAAACTGGTCATAGCCGGGAACCACCTTGGTTGTGCGGCGCGTAAACCGGCGCAAAAACCGTGAAAGTACAGGTGCTTTGGTAATATCCTGGGCTTCGAGGGCGGCGCAGAAAATCCGTGTCAAATCGCCCACATCTTTGGCGACGAGAAAATAATGCCGCATAAAGCGCTCCACCCGCTTCATGCCGCCGCGCTTCTTGTAGCCCAACTGGGCGGCTAATTCCGGCTGATGATCAAATGTCAGCCTTTCTTCCGACCGCCCGGTGAGAAAGTGTAAATGGCACCGAATGGCCCAGAGAAAATCCTCGCTTTTTTTGAAGTTGCGATATTCATCGCGCGTGAACAAACCCTTATCCACCAACATGTCCGGGGAGCGCACCTGATACAGATAAAGCCCGATCCAGAACAACGTGTGCAGATCGCGCAATCCCCCTTTGCCATCTTTGATATTGGGCTCGACCTTATAGCGGCTTTCACCGGATTTGTGATGACGGCTTTCGCGCTCGTTAAGCTTTGCCTCAATAAAATCAGCGGCGGGAAGCGACAGGATTTCATCGCGAAACCGACCTGACATCTCATCACACAAGGCCTCGTCACCGCACAGGTAGCGTGCCTCCAGCGTCGCCGTTCTGATGGTGAAATCAGACGCCGACAGGCGAATGCAATCATCGACACTGCGCGTTGCATGCCCGACCTTGAAACCCAGATCCCACAGAAGATAGAGCATATATTCGACAACGCTCTCACCCCAGGCGGTTTGTTTGTAAGGCAGGATAAACAACAGATCGATGTCTGATCCCGGTGCCAGTGTACCGCGACCATATCCACCGACGGCAACAACGCTCAACCTTTCGGCAACCGTAGGATTGGTGGCGCGATACACATACGAGATGGTATAATCATAAATGACGCGAATTATTTCATCCTGCAAATACGAAATCGTAGCAGCACACAAGGTCCCCTTGCCGTTTTTCTCCAACCGCAACCGCGCAACCTCACGGCCTTTCGCCACACATTGTTTCAAAGTTTCGAGTACGTGTGGTCGCGCCTGACTTTCGCCAAATTCGCGCACAAAGCCGCCAAGCTCTTGCTTGAGCTTGTTGCTGTCAATCAGTTCCCTGGTGTTGGCAATCCGCATTAATCTTCCAGCATCAGTTTTTTAAGCGCATAGAGTTTTTCCAAAGCCTGTAGCGGTGTCATGTCATCGGGCAGAAGTGTTTCAGCAAATTCCTCAATTTTCGCACCCTTGCCGTTTTGCGCGATGGACTGGGGTCGTGTGGCTGAAAACAACGGTAAATCATCCACCAGTGTTTTTGATCCCTTGTTGCGGTCATTTTCCTCGAGATTGTGTAAAACCTGCGTTGCCCGCGCTGTCACTGTTTCCGGTAATCCGGCCAGTCTGGCAACCTGAATACCATAAGAGCGATCAGCTGACCCCGGCCCCACTTCATGCAGGAAAATCACTTCATTTTGCCATTCCTTGACCCGCATTGTGGCGTTAGCGAGATGGGGCAAGATTTCCGTCAGTGCGGTAAGTTCATGAAAATGAGTGGCAAACAATGCCCGGCAGCCATTTACCTCATGCAGATGTTCCACACACGCCCAGGCAATCGACAGACCATCGAAGGTTGCCGTGCCACGGCCGATTTCATCTAGAATGACCAGAGATTTTGCGCTTGCCTGATTTAAAATGGCAGCGGTTTCAACCATTTCAACCATGAAGGTCGAGCGCCCGCGCGCCAGATCATCAGCCGCCCCCACCCGGCTGAACAACCTGTCGACAATGCCAATGTGGGCGGTTTCAGCGGGCACGTGTGAGCCCATCTGCGCCAGCACAACCATCAGGGCATTCTGTCGCAAATAGGTTGATTTACCCGCCATATTGGGCCCGGTAAGCAGGGTTATGCGCGCAATGTCTTCGTTGTTGTCGCTATTTTCCGGTGCTGCATCAAGCGCGCAATTATTAGGTACAAAACCGCTTTCACCATCATGCTCAATGGCAGCTTCAACGACAGGATGACGACCACGGTTGATGATAAATGTGCCGCTATCGTCTATTTTGGGGCGCGCGTATTTCTGTTTTTGCGCCAATTCAGCCAGAGCGGTAGCAACATCGAGTTCACTCAATGCATCGGCGATTGCAGCGATCATGGTTGCTGCGCGACGCACGTCTTGCGTCATACGCTCATAGGCCTCCAGCTCCAGCGCCAACGCCCGGTCTGCAGCCGAAGACAGTTTTGCCACCAGCTCACCCAGTTCAACAGTGGTAAAACGCACAGCGCTTGCCAACGTCTGGCGATGGATAAATGTCTGGCTCAACGGTTCCGACATCAGTTTTTGCGCATATTGAGCGGTGGTCTCAATAAAATATCCCAGAACATTATTGTGTTTTATTTTCAGGGATTTAATGCCGGTATCAGCACTATATCTCGCCTGCAGTGCGGCAATGAATTTGCGGCTTTCATCGCGCAAAATCAGGCACTCATCAAGTTCCGCGATAACGCCCGAAGCAATAAAGCCACCGTCCCGGGCTTTGAGGGGTAATTCCTCTTTCAGCTGTTTTTGCAAGGTCTCGCGCAAGCTAGTGTCAGCAGCGCTTAAACCCTCCACACAGCGTTTAATATTGGGCGACAAGGTTGAAAGACCGGCCTGTGAAGACACCATCTCAGGGATTTTCTCGGCAATGATCAAACCATCCCGCAAGCTGCCAAGATCACGCGGCCCGCTGCGATCAACGCTTATTCGCGACAGGGCGCGGGCAAGGTCGGGACAGGAACGCAAGAGTTTCCTCAAAGCATTGCGGAGCGAAGAGTTTTCGCGAAAATAATCAACATCATCAAGCCAGGCGTTTATCTCCGCAGCATCAGTTGACGGTGAGGCCATGCGTGCCGCTAACCGTCTGCCGCCAGCTCCGGTGACTGTTTTGTCGATTATGGCGAGCAGACTGCCTTCGCGCTGGCCTGACAGAGTACGGGTTAATTCCAGATTTGTCCGTGTGGCGGCATCAATCATTAAAGTTGAGCCCACATGCTGGCGTTCGGGTGGTCTCAGAGCAGGAACGGCATCCAGTTGCGTGATTGAAATATAATCAATCAAAGCCCCGCAGGCAGAAAGTTCGGCACGGCTAAAGCCGCCAAAACCATCAAGCACCTTAACCCCGTAAAATGCCTTGAGCTGGCGCTGAGCTGAGGCACTATCGAATTTAACCTGTGCCTGAGGTGCCAGAACGCCTTTTTGTTCGGCCCATATTTTTTCCAGCGAAGCATCATTCAGCAAGGCTTCAGAAAGTATAATCTCGCTGGCTGACAGCCGGGCAAGTTCGGCACCCAACCCCTTGTCATCCACCGCTATCACCTTGAATTCCCCGGTGGAAATATCAACCCAGGCAACAGCAAAGTCAGAACCATGGCCAAGGCGCACCACACAGCTGAGATAATTATGGCTGCGGGCATCCAGAAGCCCGTCTTCGGTCAAAGTGCCCGCCGTCACCAGCCTTGTTACATCACGCCGGACAACAGATTTTGCTCCCCGCTTTTTTGCCTCAGCCGGGCTTTCCAGTTGCGAACATACCGCGACGCGAAAACCCGCCCTGATCAACTGTTGGAGATAATTGTCAGCTGTATGAACCGGAACCCCGCACATGGGAATGTCGACACCATTGTGCTTTCCCCGCTTGGTCAGGGTTATGCCCAAAGCGCGGGATGCTTTTTCAGCGTCGTCAAAAAACAACTCATAAAAATCACCCATGCGATAAAACAAAAGGCTGTCGGGATTAGCCGCTTTGATTTCAATATACTGCGCCATCATCGGCGTGACTTTTTCTGGTGCAGAAGAAGTCTTTGATGCTTGCGGATGGTTTAAAGCGTGCGTTGTTTTTTGAGCCATGCACTGAAGCTTATCAGAAAGATTGACGACTGACATCCGGTTGTAGTTCCAGCTTGAAAATTTTCTGTCGATGAATAATTTCATCTTGGGCGCAAACCCTGTGCCAGGGCCGGGGGCTTGAGGCCGGCGAATTTCTCCGTTAGGCTTTTATTTTCTTCTGGAATGCCGCCAAGAATTTTACAGGAATGACCTATGTCAACTGAGTTTTCCGCTACCCAAAAGCCGCTTTTTACCGATCAGGAAGCACTCGATTTTCATCAGGTGGGAAAGCCTGGCAAGATTGAAATCACCCCGACCAAACCGCTGGCAACCCAGCGCGATCTTTCTCTGGCGTACTCTCCCGGTGTCGCCATTCCCGTTCTTGCAATCGCCAAAGATCCTGAAACAGCGTATGATTATACCGCCAAGGGAAACATGATCGCGGTCATCACCAATGGTACCGCCATATTAGGCTTGGGTAATCTGGGACCTCTGGCCGCCAAGCCGGTGATGGAGGGCAAGGCTGCCCTGTTCAAGCGCTTTGCCGATATTGATTCTATCGATCTTGAAGTTGACACTCAGGACCCCGAAGAGTTCATCAATTGTGTGCGCTATCTAGGCCCTGCCTTTGGCGGCATTAATCTGGAAGACATCAAGGCGCCGGAATGTTTTATCATTGAAGACAGGCTGCGCGAAATTATGAATGTGCCGGTATTTCATGATGACCAGCACGGCACCGCGATTATTATTGCCGCCGGGTTCATCAACGCACTCGAGCTTACCGGACGTGATATTAAAGAAACAAAAATTGTCTGCAATGGTGCCGGGGCCGCAGCGTTAGCCTCGTTGAAGCTGCTCGTCAGTGTCGGGGTACTGCTCAAGAATATTATTCTGTGTGACAGCAAAGGCCCGATTTATACCGGCCGTCAGGAGGGCATGAACCAGTGGAAATCAGCTTTTGCCACTGACACGGACGTCCGTACCCTGAGCGCTGCCATGGTCGGTGCGGATATGTTTTTGGGCCTGTCGGTAAAAGGCGCACTGACAGCGGAAATGGTCGCAACCATGAGTGATCAGCCGATTATTTTTGCCATGG
>CAZJUF010000066.1:0-10711 GCA_964549055.1 uncultured Hyphomicrobiales bacterium
GTGCGCCGAAGAAGAAATGGGTATCCAGTATGCCCAGCTTTCAACCTCGCTGATCCGGGATGCGCGCAAGACAGGCCAAAGCCAAAACCATCTTTTCAAACTGTTGCATCGTGGCTACACCGGAATGATCAACTCTGGCGATGGCGACACTGGCATTGCTGAATGTCCCTTTGATTTCTACAAAAAATGGGTTACCGATCCAGAGGGCACACGCAAGGAAGTCGAGGCTATTACCCGCTCCACCGTAGGCACAGAAGAGTGCCCGATGGAAGGCATACCAAACGAAAAAACGGGGTCACATCGCTGATCTCCAGTGAGGTGTGGGGAAGCTGGAGTATCCCAGCCATGCTTCCCCCGCTTCGACATTTTTAGATACTAACGATCGGCGATGCTACCGCCTGTTCGGTTTCAATAACGGTTAACTTATGCAGCTGAATGAATATTTGATCTTTGATGAACCGTATTATCATGAGATCGGCAAGGAAGTCGGACACTATGAAGCCG
The DNA here is from genome assembly GCA_964549055.1 of uncultured Hyphomicrobiales bacterium. Lineage (GTDB taxonomy): Bacteria > Pseudomonadota > Alphaproteobacteria > Rhizobiales > JAJFHR01 > JAJFHR01. The sequence continues at coordinate 505 of CAZJUF010000066.1, forward strand.
CCTATAGTGCGCGCATGCCAATTATGCTCAAAGGGCCAACAGGGTGCGGCAAAACCCGTTTTGTTGAGCACATGGCCTGGAAGTTGAAAAAACCACTGGTTACCGTATCTTGCCATGAAGATATGACTGCATCCGACCTGGTCGGGCGATATCTGTTGGATGCCGCTGGAACGGTGTGGCACGATGGGCCGTTAACGCTTGCTGTTCGTTATGGTGCAATTTGTTATCTTGATGAAATCGTTGAGGCGCGTCAGGATACGACCGTTGTCATTCATTCCCTGACAGATGACAGGCGAATTTTACCTTTGGAAAAAAAGAACGAAGTGCTTTCTGCCCACCCGGATTTTCAGTTGGTAATCTCATATAATCCCGGATACCAGAGTGTGTTGAAGGATTTGAAAGAGTCCACCAAGCAACGTTTTGGTGCGATTAATTTCGACTTTCCGCAAGCCGGACTGGAAGCCGAAATCGTGGCTCATGAATCGGGTGTTGATATTAAAACAGCCGCAACGCTGGTAACAATTGCCGAACGTTCCCGCAATCTGAAAGGCCATGGATTGGAAGAAGGTGCCTCAACGCGAATGTTGATCCATGTTGGCCAACTTATCGACAAGGGTATTCCCCTGACAGAGGCATGTGAAATTGCTCTGGTATTGCCGATCACTGACGACCCCGATATTCGCGGCGCGTTGGGTTCGGCTATTGCTGCTTGCGTATAGAAAAAGAGGGTAATCGTTGGCAATGGCGGGCACCAATCCTAAGCACACCCAGCAATTATTCTCGCCAACCAATGGTCAAAGCGTTGACAGGTTTTTGACAAAAACAGCCATAAATGCTTTTCCCGATACTTATGGGGTGCGATGGAAACAGGCATGCACCAAACTTGAAAATGCCGGTTATGGCACAGCGGTTGTTAATGCCTATGTACGGCATTCTCAGGAAGTTGCGCGTCTTGTTGATCCTGAACACGCGATATATCTGGCCAGTATCGTTTCAACCGTTGCCATTAAAGCCGGTCGCAGTGCAGCCGGGATATTGCCGATAGCAGCATCGAAAGCAGCCACCAGAATAGGTCCGGACCAGGCTCATTATCATGCCTGGCTGGAGTTGATGGAACGCCTCGCCAATCTGGCACCGGAATCGATAAAGCTTGTACTCGACAAAACAGATGATCTTCTGTCGAAGTTAAACGTATCACGACTGGAAGCGTGGATTTTGGCAGGGATCAGGTCTGCTGGTTCGGATCCGCAAAAGCGTCGTTGCTTTTTCTCGTTTGAAGACCCGGAAGCAGAGCGCTGGCTTGATCATGAAACCGGGTCCATTGTTCTTGCGGAAATGAAAGATGAGTTAAAAGCCTTTATGAGCGCTTTGTGGAATGTCCGCATACCCATGCGCGAGCCTTCCGGCAACGCACCTGACCATGGCCGGCGCCGGGCCAGCTTTGGACCGGGGATTATCCGCTTACCTTCGTCCTTCAGCGGCTTTAAAGATGAGCAGGCAAAAAATCTGTACCGCGCAGCCATCGCCCACATTGGCGCTCATTTGCTTTATTCCGGTACGCCTTTCCCTGTTGCCAAGCTCAAGCCCATACAAATAGTCCTGGTTTCACTGATAGAAGATGCCCGGGTTGAGCAATTGGCAATGAGAAATTTCCCCGGCTTGTTTCGTTTGTGGCAACCCTTCCATGTTGCTCAGGAAAAAGGATTGCAAACCGCCCCCGGTTTAATGGCCCAGTTATCAAGGGCTCTTATAGATCCTGATTTTGAACTGGCTGAGGGCTGGGTCAAAAGCTCACAAAAATTGTTTTTCGATCGCAGCGCTGACTGGGAAGACCCGCAGATCAGCCGTGAAATTGGTGGTCTGATTGGCAATACAATTGGCCAGATGCGCCTGCAGTTTAATGGCCGCACCTATGTAACCGAACCACCTTACCGCGATGACAATCTTGGGCTTTGGGATTTTGGCAAGCAAGATACTCCTGAAACACTGGAGGCTGAACAACTCTTTGAATCCATCAATATTGAAGAGCAGCGCGATGATGACGATACACCTCCTGACAGAGAGCGCGATGAAATTGAACAGGACGACGATGATGATACCAACAAGATGAATGTCGAATTCGTCGAAGAAGAAGGTATTCCCGTTGCGCGCTATCCCGAGTATGACTACATGACAGGACGTTCGCGGCCTGACTGGACCACGATTGTTGAACATCTGCCACAGCCGGGCCTCGCGCACGTTATTGATGATATTCTTGAAAAGCAGGCTTATGTGGTCAATCGCATCAAGTCGCTGATTATCTCGGCAAAGGTTTCTCGCCCACGAAAAATCTACCGGCAATCAGAGGGCGATTTTCTTGATCTTAATGCCAGCATCGAAGCGATGATAAGCCGTCGTATTGGTGAAGACCCTGATCCACATGTTTACGGTCGCTCACAACGCCAGAACCGGGACCTGTCGGTTCATCTGTTATTGGACATATCCGAATCAACAAAAGATAATGTTGTTGGCTCCAGCGACAGTGTGCTTGATCTCGAACGCCAGGCTGCAGCATTGTTGGCCCATGCCATGTCGGGGCTGGGTGACCCATTTGCCATTGCCGCATTTAATTCCAACAGGCGTGAAGAAGTTCGTTATTTTCGGATAAAAGATTTCGGCTCACCCTACAATGAGGTTTCAAAATCTTACCTGGCGGGTCTGGAAGGGGGGTATTCTACCCGGATTGGAGCCGCTATGCGCCATGCCGCAGAAGATCTGAAACGACAACAGACACATCGTAGACTGTTACTCGTGGTGACAGATGGCGAGCCTTCGGACATTGATGTGACAGATAAAAAATATCTGATTGAAGATGCCCGCCATGTTATCCACGATCTGGCGATGGATGGAATTGATGTCTTTTGTGTAGGTCTTGATTCAGGCGGGGATAGTTACTTGACGCATATATTTGGACGTCGCAATGTATTGCAAATTGACCGGCTTGACCGCCTGCCGGAAAAATTGCCCATGCTCTATTTCCGCCTGACTGCCTGACGGGACACTTTATGAAAAACCCGGGTGAAACTCTGAGACAGGTTTCCAGAGAAATTCTCAACGGGCTGGGCCAGACGCTGCTGCAACCCTCACCTTACGTCGGAGCTGCTTTTCTGGCCGCGATGCTTTTGAATTCACCGTGGCTGACGTTGTTTGGCCTGGTCGGGTGTTCCTCAGGTGTGTTGATGGCGTCGTGGCGCAATTATCCGCACCAGGAGCGAATTGACGGTCTGTATGGTTTCAACGGAACACTGGCAGGACTGGCCGTGGGATATTTCTACGGTACTCAACCACAGCTGTTGGGGCTGGTCATCCCCGGCGCGATGGCGACATCGATTATTATGCATCAAATGTTGCGTCGAGGCTGGAACCCATTCACAGCACCTTATGTCGTGGTTAGCTGGCTCATCGTACTGGTTTTAATGATAACCAATTGGGCATCGCCAACGCCATGGTCGCAATCGGCAACAACATCATTAGATATTGTCGCAGGCCTCGCCCGTGGGTTTGGGCAACCATTATTCCAGGAACATATTTTCACCGGTCTCATAATTGTCTGCGCGATTACTGCCAGAGATTGGGTGCAGGGCCTCTACGCTGTGGCGGCAACTTCTATCGGCCTGGCCTTCGCATATCTTGCTGGCTTGCCCATTGAAGCCATCAACCTGGGATTGTTCGGGTACAATGGAGTTTTATGCGCAATCCTGTTTGCCGGTAAATCCATCCGGGATTTCATCTGTGCCCTTGTAGCCATATTCCTTTCAATTGTGTTTGTAAGAATGTTTCAAATTGTCAATATTCCGCCCTTAACCTCTCCATTCGTTCTAGCTGTATGGCTGGTTTTATGGGGGCGTGAGAAAATAGGAAAAATGATGAGGGGTTAAATACGGAGCTATCAAAAGAGAATTTGAAATTGTCCGTAATCGCTTTTTGAATGCGGGCTCTGTTAGCCGATCACCTCGCGAATTGATTCGGATGACATCCGACCCATTACGGTTATCCGAACCTCACGTCCAGAAATCATAAACTCACCGTCTCGTTCCAGCCTTTTCACCAGACGCGACATGGTCTCTGGCTGAACACCGATCAAATCTGCAAGGTCCGAGCGAGACATCGGCAATTGCATACGAATATGCTCCCCGACATGCTCACCATGATGCTCCATGAGTTGTAGCAAAAGGTCAGCCAGTCTTTGTTTGTTTGACGTGGTTGCTGCGGCGATAATTTTCTCATGGCTTCGGTCGATTTCGGAAATACAACGTGACGTCAGCTGTGCCAGTACCAACGAATTGCCATCAGCGATTTGTTTTGCATCGCGTTGTGCAACGGTGCAAACCCGCGATGGAAGCAAAGCACGCGCTTCCGTTTGATGATAGCCATTCCCGAGAAAAGAGCGAAAGCCAATCACTTCTCCGGGATAGGCCAGCCTTAGAAGTGTCGAGGTTCCACTGGCTTGATATGACCGCAACGCAATCAGCCCGCTGGAGACGCAAAACACTCCGCGATTTTCTGCACCTTGTTCAAAGAGAACCTGCCCGGCATCCAGACCCTTGCGAGAAAATCCGCGTGCAAGAACTGGCATTGAATCAGGTTCAACTGGTCGCCAGACGCTCTCTTTGTAAAAGGCGCATTTCCCACAGGGGTGTCTCAAATCATGGACTTCAAGCATGGGGGTTACCAATCATTGGCAGGTGCACAACACGATACAGCTTAACCTATACAACAATTTTGGTCGACTGCTGCATATCGTACCAGTCGAGGACCGCTTTCGTGTCATCACAATGCGTGACGGCCAGTTCCCCTGCAAAAGTATTAAATGCTGATTTGTTGGCAGCCCCCACGCCCACCAACACCGGAATTCCGTGCTCCAGCGCAGTAGCGATCACGCTGCAAAACCCGCGGCCTGCGGCCTCTTCAGGGCCGAATTTGTTGAGGATGAATAAATCTGCCTGATCGAACGAACTGGCCTCAACACATGAAACCGCACTGGCAATTGCGCCGGGATCCAAACGGCAGGCATTGGAACCACCCCCCAAATCCTGAGTAATTTTGATCACCGGTCCTTCGGGCAAAACACGCACTTTCATATCACACCCGTTTTCAAAGCTGCTGGTATAGTCCGTGGCCTTAACGATGCCCACAAGCGATGCGTCGGCAGCCTGTAACTGATCGGCAACATCGCACAGCAGGCGATCAATTCCGCCCTGCTTTGTCGAACTGACGCAGGCAATTTTCATTTTTGGCCCTTTTCTAGATTAGGATTGCACCAGCGCACCCGACCAATCGACGCCGCGCTCTCCGGAAAGAAAACCATCAGACAAACGGGTGTTTTTGTCAAACCGGCAAATCGCCTCTACAACAGAATCTGCGTCACGTTCTTTGGCCAAAAGCTGTCGGTATAATCCGCAAATTTCAGGAAAATTCACCGATTGCGGTGACAGGCGCAATGCAGAGACACCGGCATCGCTCAGGGCATCAATCTGGTAGGCAGAACAGGCATAGGTATCTGACAAGGTCTGCACTCCGTTCATTGCCAAAAAGGGCTGATTATCCAGCGTACGCACATCCAATCCGTCTGGATCGTCCTCGCAGGCAAATTGGCAACTGTCCTTGGTGCGGTTTTGCAAGCGCGCATGGTAGCACCGGCTGGAGATGGCTAACGGCAAACGTCCATGGCCCCAGACCTCGATTTCGACACCGAGATCAGCACCAGTAGACGCCAGGGTTTTGACAGAAGCAAGCGGCAGTTCCGGCGGCAGGCAGATGCGGGTGGCCCCTCGCGCCGCCAGCCATGATAGCGTGCCCTCATTGTAGACATTCACCAATGGGCCAACAGAAAATCGGGTACCTTCGGGTAAGTAGGTTAAGGCGGTCAGGTCGTTGATTTCGACCTCTACGCCCATCTCGGCCAGTTCTGCCGTCAACTTGCGTTCGCGTTTCAGCGTCACCAATGCAAGGCTGGTCAGGGCGACCTGTTTTCCGGCATCGACCAATGTTGAAATTGCTTCGGGAATGCGGCTTTGATAGAAAGGCAGGCGTTTGGAACAAACAAGTTCACCCAGAACAACGCGGTCAATCGGCGCTTGGGCGAGATCATCATAAAGCCCGGCCCAGCGATCCGCCTTCCAGAAAAACTGGTTGGGTCCGACAGTTAAATCCATCGTATTATCTCCACGTTTTTTTATAAGCGCCGGTCGTCATGGCCTGCCCCTCGGACAAGCTTGCCAGCATGCCTTCAGGCATCGGTTTTCCCGCTTCAAGCGCATCGACGGCGGCCCGGAAATTACGCACGACTTGTGCAACATAGGATCGCGAACGCTGACGCCCTTCAATCTTGAGCGCCGTAACACCGGCTTTTTGCAGTTGAGGGATCAACTCCTCGGCATTCAGGCTGACCGGGTCTTCAAAAAGATACCCTTTCTTCCTGCCAGCGCTAAAACAGCCCTTGCAAAGGGTCGGATAAGGGGCAGCCTCACCTTGCCCAACGCGATGGATCGTATAGCCCCCAAGGCGCGCATCAAGAACACCATCCTCATCGCGAAATTCAACATGGCTGGCGGGGGAACAAACACCGTTCATATTGGGAGAAAGTCCTGTCGCATAAGATGATAGCAAACACCGGCCCTCTGCCATAACGCAAAGACCTCCAAAGACGAATACTTCGGTTTCCACCTGGATTTCAGCATTGATTGCCGCGATTTCCGGAACGGAAAGAACGCGGGGCAATACCACGCGTTTTACATCAAAGTTTTTGGCATAGAAAATGATGATATCGGCATTGGCGGCAGCGGCCTGAACGGAAAGATGTCGTCGCAATCCAGGGTGGCTTCGCGCCGAATAATCCAGCAAACCCAGATCGGCTAAAATTACCGCATTGGCCCCGCAGGCCTCCGCATCAGAAATTGCCCGATGCCATATACCCTCATCGCCCGCCCGCGGGAACGTGTTGATCGCCACCAATACCTTGGCCCCATGCTCATGTGCAAAAGCCACGCTCTCGTGCATTTCGGCCCGGTCGAAGTTTAGGCCCGGAAAGTTGCGCGCATTGGTTTCATCATTAAACCCGCAGTACACGGTATGAGCACCGGCCTTTACGGCTGCGCGCAAAGCGGCGGGCGTGCCTGCCGGACACACGATTTCCATCACCATGCTTCTGCCTCCTGCGGGCGCGAAAAGCTAACGCCGGTCCTGCGCTCTGCGAATGCCAACAAAAACTGCAAGGGCGGGGCCAGCGGGCCAGTTATGCGGGCGAGTTCTTGCGAAAGATCCAACTCCGCATCATCAACCGCGTTGCGCAAGGCCAAAGCGGCTGCAGTATCGCCCTCAATCACCAGATCGCGCGAAAAGAACAATGCGTCACCATCAAAAGCTCCGTGAACCAGCCCCAAAAGTGCGGCCATCGGCCCGGCAATTCGCGCCGCACCCTCACCTCGCCCACGGGTCACGACCACATTTGGGATCCCACCATTGGGCTCAAGAGATATTACGAATGGCAGGTCGGTTGGATCCAGAACAAACCGGGTGTGGCCATAGTCTCCAAGACGGCGAAAAAGGCCGGGGTGATTTTTAGCAATTTTTTGAGAGTACGCTGTTAGGGACAGCGACAAAGGTGCCAGCGGCAGCACGCGTAGGGCGTGTGCGAGTATAGGTGGGACCTTTGGGATCGGTACTGGTGATTGAGGCAAGCGGTGTTCCTTTTCCACAGTCAGAACTCTGTTGGTTAGGTCTTCATAGGTGTTTGTTAAATGAGGTAAATTGACGATCGTCAATTTCGCCGTGCATTTTTACTGATAGAGCATCAAAAACTACCCTGTTGGAGAAACCTCATTCGAACTCTGCCCCCTTTCCCAAGCTTGCGTGACTTTCTTGATTTGCACGGTTTAACCAAACAATTTAAAACCATAGCCGATCCTGTATCCGTCCATCTTCAAATGACTGCCGTGCATCGGGCTGTTCTCGAAGCAAAGGGACCCGTTCTTCAATTTGATCAGCCCGTCCTGGCAAACGGATCTGCAGCAAGCATGCCGGTCGTGGTCAACCTGTTTGGCACGACCGACCGTGTGGCCGCAGGATTAGGGATCGCACTTGACCAACTGGACGATCTGGGGGCCTTTCTTGCGGCACTCAAATCACCGACCCCGCCAGACGGGTTGCGAGATGCATTGTCACGCTGGCCAATGCTTAAGGCCGCATTGGCAACGCGCCCCAAAATCATCAAATCCGCCCCGGTTCAACGCATCGTTCTCGAAGGTACGGATATAGATCTCTCAACCATGCCGATCCAGACGCATTGGCCGGGCGATGCCGGTCCGTTGATCACATGGCCGGTGGTTGTGACCCGCCCCTATGGAACCTCCAGTGAAGATATCGGCACGTATAATGCCGGGGTTTACCGGGCGCAGGTTTTGCAGCGGGACAAGCTGATCATGCGTTGGTTGCCACACCGGGGCGGTGCCGCACATCACCGAAGCTGGGCCCGGCGCGGGCAAAAGACACCGGTTGCTGTCGTGCTGGGCGCGGATCCTGCCACCCTGCTTTCTGCTGCGCTCCCTCTGCCTGAAATGGTCTCGGAACTTGCTTTTGCCGGCGCGCTAAACGGCAAGCGACCACGATTGGTTCCGGCAAAAACAGTACCGCTAATGGTTCCTGCCGAGGCCGAGATTGTACTGGAAGGGTGGGTGTCGTCTGAAGAGACCGCGCTCGAGGGACCGTTTGGTGATCATACCGGCTATTACAACCCGGCTGCGCCATTTCCGGTGATGGCGATCACCGCTGTCACCCATCGACCTGATCCGCTCTATCTGTCAACTTATACCGGCCGGCCGCCGGATGAGCCCGCGATAATCGGGGAGGTTTTTAATCGCCTCGCCCTGCCGACAATTCGCGCGCAAATTCCCGAGATTCGCGACCTCTGGCTTCCCCCTGCCGCCTGTTCCTATCGCATAGCCGTTATCAGTATTGACAAACGTTATCCCGGTCAGGCCCGCCGCGTGATGATGTCGCTTTGGGGAATACTGCCGCAATTCAGTTACACAAAAATAATCGTGGTGGTAGACGACGATATCGACCCGAAAAACTGGGATGACATTGCCTGGGCGCTGGCCACCCGTATGGATCCCGTGCGGGATGTGATGCTGATGGAAAATACCCCCATGGACTATCTCGATTTTTCCTCGCCAAAACCCGGCCTCGCCGGAAAAATGGGCATCGACGCCACCACCAAAATTGATAGTGAAACCAACCGGGAATGGGGAAAAGTTATGAAGACTTCAAAAGAGGATGCGGCTTTTGCCGCAGATTTAGTGTCGCGGATATTGCCGGGATTGGGATCATGAGCGCACCGCGTGTCGTCTTGGGTGTGGCGGGGGCCTCCGGGGCGGCTTTGGGGCTTTCGGTTGCGTGTCAACTGGCTCAAATTGGTGCCAGGATTGATTTGGTTTACAGCCCTGCTGCCGAACGAATCCTAATAGAGGAATGCGGGTCTGATGCGCCCGAAAGGCTTCAGGCTCTGGCGACAAATTTTCATGCCATAGATGATATCGGGGCCATCATCGCATCGGGCTCGGTTCCTGTTTCGGGCATGATCGTGGCACCATGTTCGATGCGTTCATTAGCGGCAATCGCAAACGGCCTGGATGACAATTTGTTGACCCGCGCTGCCAGCGTACAACTCAAGGAGCGGCGGCGCTTGATCCTGTTGACGCGCGAAGCACCACTAACGCTTGCCCACCTTAGAAACATGACGGCCGCCACCGAACTGGGTGCAATCATCTTGCCCCCTGTTCCGGCATTCTATCTAAAGCCACGCAACGTCTCGGACATCGTTGATCAGATAGCTGCCCGCGCGATTGATTGTTTGGGCATCGCAGCCCCTGCCGCGAAACCATGGGCCGGCGAAAGTGACCAGAAGCAAATTGGTTAAGCCATTTGGTTGTTCGGCGATCGTGCGGAACACTTTAAATATTGAATCGAGAGGACCTTCGAATAATGCCGATCAGTCAGAACAATATTGAGAGCTGTAGGCTTTGCGGCGGCATTGAGTTGCCTCAGGTCAGACAGCTCAAATTCAATTGTATTAAGGTGTTCCCATTATTTTAAGTGCATCGGCTTGTACACTCCTCATAAACGGCGGGGTATGTAGTGAGCAAAGACTGTCAATATCAACATGATCAGG
>CAZJUF010000067.1:0-10704 GCA_964549055.1 uncultured Hyphomicrobiales bacterium
TCATCTTCGGTGCCACTTTCGGCAATGGCGTTATTCTCGGTACCGCTGCTGATGAAACCATCACCGGTACGGCCGGGGCCGACATTATTCGCGGGCTTGGTGGCATCGATACACTTGTCGGACTGGCAGGTAATGACAGGCTGGAAGGTGGAGGTGGAACCAACACTTTAACTGGCGGCAGCGGTAATGACAGCTTCTTCTTCGATGATACCTCAGGTGCTTCACGGTTTGACACCGTCACGGATTTTAACCTGATAGATGATGTGCTTGATTTGTCCAATATCCTCGATGCAAGTTTTACTATCGGTAGCCTCAGTGATTTTGTCGAGTTAAGGCAAATTGGTGGTGGGCCTTCGCTCCTCCGCGTTGACAGTGATGGAATTGCCAATGGCGTGAATTTTGTCGATATTGCCGACCTTAACGGGATTGCTCAAGGTGACAGTGTTAATTTTCTGTTCGGGGGCAGTGCCAATTCAACCGCGGCAACGGTTTCAGCGTTCAATGAAATCACCGGCACGGCAGGTGGCGAGACTTTGACAGGGACAGCTGGTGATGACCTGATAGAAGGATTGGCTGGCGTTGATACTCTGACAGGGTTGGGCGGTAATGATATTTTGGCGGGTGGTGATGGCAACGACACTCTGGACGGCGGCATTGGCAACGATACGTTGGAAGGTGGACTTGGCACCAACATTTTAACCGGTGGCACGGGCAGCGATAAATTTGTTCTCGATGATACTTTTGCGTTTAATACCATAACCGATTTTGCTCTTGCAGATGATTTGCTCGATGTCTCCGCTTTGCTCGACGGCAACTTTACTGTTGCTAATCAGGCGACCTACATCCAGGCGGTTGATGATGCCTCCGGCAATACGAATATCAATATCGATGTCGATGGAACCGCCGGCGGTGTCAATTTCATAAATGTTGCTTCATTAACAGGCATAGTTGCCAGTGATACGGTTAATTTCATCTTTGATGATGTTGGCAGTCAAAGCAACGTTGTCTCGGTTTAGACGCTGCTAATAATGCTTCAGAAAATATCAGCAAAATTTATCGACCTTGCCACACGATCGGGATTTGCTCGCGTGGTTGGCTTTGCGCTCCTGATATTCTTTGTCTTCTTTCGCATTTGGGATCCGGCACCACTTGAATCATTCCGGCTCAAGGTATTTGATTATTATCAAACGCTTTACCCGCGCCCGCAAGGCCCCTTGCCGGTTGCCATTATAGACATTGATGAAAGAAGCCTGCAGGCACTGGGGCAATGGCCGTGGCCGCGAACCCGGCTTGCTGAACTGGTGCGGCGCACAACCAGGCTTGGCGGTGTGGCCATCGGCTTTGACGTATTGTTTGCCGAACCCGACAGACTGTCTCCGGCGTTGTTTGCAAAATCTGTCAGTTCTCTCGACAAGGATACAAAGGAAAAGCTGCTGAAACTGCCCAGCAATGACCAGATATTTGCAGCTGTGATCAAGCGTTCGCGCGTGGTTTTGGGGCAATCCGGCTACAATGAGAAGCTTGACACTGTTGACGACAAAAATGCCGCCTACACGTCTTTTGCCACGCTTGGCAAAGACCCAAACCCTTATCTCATCACTTTTCCCGGTCTGCGCCGCAATGTACCCGAACTGGAAAAAGCTGCCCTCGGGCGCGGTCTGATTACAATATTGCCGGAAAGTGATGGTATCATCAGGCGTGTTCCCGTCGTGATGAAGGCGCAAGGCAGGATTGTTCCCTCATTGACAGCGGAGTTGCTGCGGGTGGCGACCGGGTCCAACGCCATACTCATCAAAACCAATGACGCCGGTATATCCAGTGTGGTCCTGGGTGGGGTTGAAGTGCCGACAGATCAAAATGGTCAATTGTGGGTGCACTTCAACGCTCATAATCCCGACAGGTATGTTTCCGCCATGGATATTCTCGATGGTTCCGTCGATCAGCGCAAACTGGCCGGCAAGCTGGTGTTGCTGGGAACATCCGCAATCGGACTGTTCGACATTAAAACAACTCCGGTTGATGCAGCCATTCCAGGCGTTGAGGTTCATGCCCAGGTGCTTGAATCGATAATGTCCAAATCCTTTCTGACCCGACCCAATTTTGCCATAGCGGCGGAAGTTTCCGCAGCCATCCTGTTTGGGCTGCTCCTCATCTTGCTGGTTCCCATGGTTTCGGTTTTGAGTGTCTTTTTACTCGGTGGCACAATTGCCGCTGCCCTTGTTGGCATGTCGTGGTATCTGTTTATCCGGCAATCAATGCTGATTGATGTGGCGTATCCGCTGATTTCAAGCCTGGTGATTTTTCTGTTGCTGGTGTTTATCAACTATTTCCGTGAAGAGCAGGAACGCTCAAAGGTGCGCAGTGCCTTTGGCCAGTATCTTTCTCCTGACCTGGTTGAACAGCTGGCTGAAAATCCGGAAAAACTGGTTCTTGGTGGTGAAACCCGCGAATTGACGATCCTGTTCAGTGATGTGCGCGGGTTCACCACAATTTCAGAAACCTACAAGACCGATCCTCAAGGTCTCACCACCTTGATAAACCGCTTGCTGACCCCACTATCCAATGCGGTGTTAGATACGCATGGGACCATTGATAAATATATGGGTGACAACATCATGGCGTTTTGGAATGCGCCGCTTGATAATGACGCCCATGCCAGGGATGCCTGTATCTCAGCACTTTCCATGCTGGTCAGGCTTGAAAAACTCAATGTCGAGCGCAAAATAGAAGCGGAAGAAAGCCAGATACCGTTTTTGCCACTGGAAGTTGGCATCGGCATCAACACTGGTGAATGTGTGGTTGGAAACATTGGTTCGGAAATGCGCTTTGATTATTCCGTACTGGGAGACAGCGTCAATCTGGCGGCGCGGCTGGAAGGCCAGACAAAATCTTACGGCGTCTCCATCATTATCGGCTCAAAAACAGCAGCGCAGGTGGAAGAAGCCTTTGCAATCCTCGAACTTGATTCAATCCGGGTGAAGGGTAAAACAGAGCCTGAAGTCGTGTTTACGGTGCTGGGGCCAACCAGTGATCAACAGAACCAAACCTATATCGATCTGAATAAAGAAAACACAAAGATGCTTCTGCATTATAGAAATCAGGAGTGGGCAGAAGCTTCTGACAGCTTGAAAAATTGCCGCAATATTGCCGCAGACCTTTCACTTGAAACATTTTTTGACATTTATAAAGATCGCATAGAAATGTTTGAAAAATCACCACCGCCAACGGATTGGGATGGTGTCTGGACCATGACAACCAAATAGCGATTTAACTTTTGATTTTCTTTTTTGGTTGCGTCGGTTTGGGCGGCAGTGATTTCAGGTAGGCGGCAATGGCAGCCAGGTCATCATTGCTCAGCTTCGACATATTTTCCTGCACCGCTATCATGGATCCACCAAAGGTTTCATATTCCGGCAGAAATCCGGTTTTAAGAGCTATAGAAATCTCATCCTGTGTCCAGCTGCCAATGCCTTCCTTATGCGGTGTTATATTAGGAATAGTGCCCTTGCCACCTGGTTCAGGGGCACCGGCAAAAGCCAAATCGCTAACAGGGCCGCCTAAAATATTCCGTGTGGTATGACATTCACTGCAATGACCGGGGCCAGCTACCAGATATGCCCCCCGATTGACCTGATCTGTGACATCGGGGTCTGGCGTGAATGGCTGGAAATCCATAAACAGTAATTTCCACAATCCCAGACCCCGGCGCCAACGAAAGGGCAGAGGCAGATCATGGGGCAACGAGTTTTTTGATGATGCCGGTAACGTGTCCATGAACGCTTTAATATCCACAACGTCGGATATCTTCATGCGCTGATAAGACATATAGGGAAAAGATGGGTAGAGATGAGTGCCATTGGCGGAGACGCCGCGCATGACTGCATTGACGAACTGGATGTTGGTCCAGGTGCCAATGCCCTGTTTTTTATGGGTGGAAATGTTGGGGGCAAAAAACGTCCCAAAGGGCGATTTGAAACTCCTGCCCCCGGCAAGTTTGAGCTTGTCATTACCCTTGGACCCCGGCGCTGAATGACACGATGCGCACCCCGAAGCGTAAAAAAAATACTTGCCCTTTTCGCGATCACCTGCCTGCTCCGGCAACTCCTCTGGCCCGATAATCTGCGGGATTGTCAAAACCCAGAAGACTAAAAGACCGACAATGCCAAGGAGCCCCACAGCAAACAGGGTTTTTCGCATAAATGTCCCTTACGAAATTTGTCAGACTACTGAAACCCCGGACAGGTCAGGGTGCTTTGGCGCGGAAAGGTTTGTGGCAGGTACCACAGGATTTCCCCAGCGCACCAACGGCTGCGGCAAGTTCACTTTGACCTTTGCCTGCGGCATCAACAACACCGTCGATTGCACTGCGCCATTGTTTGAATGCGTTTGCCACACCGGCACTGTCTTTCCAGATTGCGGGAAGTGAGCGGGTTTTCCCCGGTCTGTCCGCATTTGAAGTGCCGGGTAAAAAGAGGTTTTCCACCGGGTATTGAGATAGCGCCTTGAGGTTGGCTGCACGGGCTTTGGCCACATCGGCGTCATAGGCCATTGCTCCTTTGGCCATGCCAAAGAGTGGTCCTGCTTCCCAGACCACCAGTTTCATATACCCCTGGCGTGCTAAAATAGCTTTGTCTTCCTTGTCAGGCGCGCTTTGGGAAAGTGCCAGGGTTGGAGCAAGGAATATTGCCGAACCGATGGTGAGGGCGCTTATGGTTTTAACAAATTTTGACAGTGTCATTATTTCCTCCTTCATTAAAATATCCAGTTTATTCTATCAATAATTGTAATTTTAGCAGCAAAAAAAGGCTAATTGAGGATTTTTGCAACGTGGTCACCGATTGCCAAAGACGACGTCAGACCAGGTGATTCTATCCCAAACAAATGAACCAGACCGGTAATGCCATGATCGGCGGGCCCCTGGATCATAAAATCTTCAGCCGGTTTTCCCGGTGCCTGTATCTTGGGGCGAATACCGGCATAGCCCGGCAGGAGTGATCCATCAGGTAATCCTGGCCAGTAACGCCGGATTGCGGGGTAAAACACCTGAGCACGATCGCCGTCAACATCATAATCAAGATGATCAACCCATTCCACATCAGGCCCAAAGCGCGCCTGACCGTTTAAATCCAGGGTAAGATGGATGCCGAGGCCAGCGCTTTCATCGGGAACCGGATAGATCAGGTGATTGAAAGGTGATTTTGTGCTCAGGGAAAAATAATTGCCCTTGGCATAAAATTGGTCTGGCACCAGGGCCTGCGGAAATCCCTCCATTGACCGCGCTATGTCGGGCGCAGACAAACCGGCGGAATTTATCAATGTGCGCGCCTGCAACGCCATAATTTCACCTTGCGCCTCTACCTTCAACACCAACCTGCCATCAGCTGCCTGCGTACTCACAACACGAGCGTTCAATATCACCATGCCACCAGTTGCCTCAATATCTCCCTGCAACGACAGCATATAGCCATGAGTATCAATGATACCGGTAGAGGGTGACAACAAGGCGCTCTCACAACAACATTCCGGCTCCAGCGCCAATACATCCTGTTGGCTCAAAGCGACGAGATCATTTACACCGTTTAGCTCTGCATTGGTTTTGATCGACCGGAGTTTTTCCACCTGATCCGGGTTGGTGGCGACAATCAGCTTGCCACATTTCCTGTAATCAAGCCCGCGTTCTTGTACGTAATCATATAGAGCTGATTTTCCTGCTACACAGAATTCCGCCTTGTGCGAGCCAGGCGGATAGTAAATTCCAGCGTGAATAACTTCGCTGTTTCGCGATGAAATTTCCGACCCGATCAAACCCGCAGCCTCAAGAACCATAACCTCGCGGCCCTGCAATGCCAGTGAACGCGCTATAGATAATCCAACGACACCTGCACCAATGACGGCACAGTCAATCTTTTCACAATACACGTTTAAATCTCAGTCTTCTTATTCGGGGGTGTTTTCTGATGCATTTTCAAGATTTGAAGAAGGTCGGGCAAATCCCCCCACACCCAATGCTTCCGCGGGTGATTTTAACCTGATACTGGGTGCGGGTTTTGACGTCAGCATAAGATTTTCCGATCGCCGGTCAGGTTGATGTGAGGGCGGGGTTTGAGTTTCAATTGAACTTCTGCGGTCAAAATTTTCGAGGCCCTGGGCAGGTGTGCGGCTCGGGGTTGTTTCTGTATTTTCCTGGTGATCATTGGTATCCGAATTTTCCAATTCCTGTGTGGTCAAATCCGCAATGGTTTCAGGCGCGCTTGATGCCCGCCAGCGCGCTACGACTGAATCAATGAATTCGGTGTTGGTAATCTCCTTTGTCCATTGATCGGAAAAACTGGCAGCACCTCGTTTGGGCAAAGCATGTTCGGGCAGAGGATCAAAATGAATGCGCCCCGGCAACGCCAGACCTTCGCCAAAGGCAATCGCTTCGCGGTCGCGCATCGAGGGTATGAATTCCATCAGGCTGGTTGCAGCATCGGAGATTGCTGCCTTGACGATTTCCTGATCTTTTTCATTGGTCATCCTCATGGCAAAAACCGTGTTGCACTGAGACAGGATGGTGGCATCAAGTTCGGCGGGCCGTTGTGTTACGATACCAAGAGAAACGCCATATTTTCGCCCCTCCTTGGCAATGCGGGAAATAGCGCGCTTGGTCGGCTCAAACCCCAGGTTGGTATCTTCGGGCACATATCTGTGTGCCTCTTCGCAAATCAGCGTTATCGGCACATACCCTTCACTCCACAATCCAAAATCAAAGGTCATGCGGCACAGAACCGAAACCACAACGTTAGTGACTTCCGAGGGAAAGCCGGTCAGTTCGATAATTGTAATGGGCTTGCCGTTTACGGGTATTCTAAACAATCGGCACAGCACACTTGCCATGTCATCATGTACGGTGAGGTTACCAAACATGAAAGAATAACGCGGGTCTTGAGTGATTGCCTCGAGCCTGGTTTTGAGACGCTTGTAAGGTGCCAGTGTACTGCGCTGGTCGAGGCTACCCATTTTCTCCTGCAGCAGGATCATCAAATCTGAAATCCGGTAAGGCACCGGCGTATCAACGGTAAAAATGCCACTGTCGGTAGTGCGCCGTTGCAGACGTGAACACCCCGACGCTGAGGGCGTATTTTTGGCGGCATAGTATGATTTGGCCAGAGGTATGAGTTCGGCCAGAACACTGGCATCCAGCTCGCGATCACTTTGATTGCCAATGAGAACTTCAACAGTTTCTTCAAACGTCATCAACCAGAACGGCAGGTTCAGATCACTGGGCGTGACGATTTCAGCCATATTGCCAAAACACGAAGAGTATTCATTGTGCGGGTCCAGCAAAATCATATGCGCTTGCGGATTTTCCTTTAAAATCGCGCGCAAAATGAGCGCAACCACACATGATTTACCGGTGCCCGTTGTTCCCAGTATGGCAAAATGCTTTCCGAGCAATTCGTCTACGGCGACCATCGTTGGTATAGCGCTGTCTTGTTGCAAGCTGCCAATTCTGACGGCTGAATTTGTGTTGCTGATAGAATATACGTGTTTAAGTTCTTCGCGTGTGGCTACTCTGGCACGATTGCCCAGACAGGGATAAACTGAAACCCCCCGGCGAAATGTCAATGGCTCTCCGTGTTCATCCAGCGGCAATTCTCCTAAAAGTTCAAGCTCGACAATATGCATCTCATTGGCAGCACTATCATGGCTGGGCACGGGAACACTCAGCGCGGACACCATGCCGAATACTATTGAGCTGCTTGAGCGGATTGCCAGCAGGGTTCCAAGCTCCGGGCTGGAATTATTTTGAGAACTTTTACTGGCATCGTGAGGGTCGAGTAAGACAATCGCCTGTGATCCTGTGACCGAAACAATCCGGCCCATTTGCCGGGCGTCATTCTCTTTGAGTGTTGAGCTCTTATTCGATGCTGAGGCTGCGTTCATTGTACCGGTTCCTTCACACCCTTTTTGGGCAGGGTAATGGTCACTTCTGTCCCCCTGTCGAGCGCACTTTCAATTTGCAGCGAGCCATCATGGGCTTCGCAAAGTGCTTTGGCGATTGGCAGGCCCAAACCGGTTCCATCAAATTTTCTGTTGAATCCGGTTTCAATCTGGCGAAATGGCTCAAGCGCAACATGGATCAGATCGGCGGGTATGCCCTCGCCAGAATCGGTAATGACGATCTTGATATGATCATCGCCACTGTTCATGCACAACACCGAGATATGACCTTCTTCAGGTGTGAACTTGATCGCATTGCCGAGTATGTTGAGAATAATCTGTCTCAGTTTTACCGGGTCCGCACGAATAAGCGGCAGGTTTTCGCCAATGTTACATTCGACTGAAATCCTGGCATCGCGTGCCACCCCGCTCAGCATGGTGACACAGGTTTTTATACTATCCTGGGGGTTTACGGTTTCAATACACAACAACAGCTTTCCGCTTTGAATTTTGGATATTTCCAGAATGCCATTAACAATTGCCAGCAAATGATTTGCTGAGTCATTGATGTAAGAAGCATATTCTGCCACCAGTTCCTTTGGCGGACTTTTTTCTTTTGCATTTGAGAGAATTTCCGAAAATCCCAATATGGCATTCAGCGGTGTTCTAAGCTCATGGTTCATGGTGGCGATAAAGCTCAGGCTTTCACTGTTGGCAAGTTCGGCTTCAACCCGGGCAACCTTATGGGCCATGGCGGCATCGTGACGCATGACCGCATTGCCCAAATTACCGGCATAGCTCGACATTAACCTGTTGTTTTCACTTCCCTTGCCCTTGGCCAGAAACAACGTTTCACCCCAATTTTTATTTCAAATGACTACGTTCCTATTAGTTTGAATTGGATAATATGGTATTAATTTTTTGCGGTTTACTCAGGAAATCCGGTTGAGCAAAGCCATTCTCAAGTATTGGCAACCAAAGCAGTTATTGGCTACATCGATACTTTAGTTGTACTAAAATCTGAAAATTACCTGTACCCTTCCGGTTTGAATTTATACACGCATGACCGGGAGCAACGGGTTCGTTGATTTCGGTTTTGGAGATATTATATGCTGCCTGGAAAAATGCCTTATGACGACCTGATCCGTAGATTTCACTGGCAGGTACCCTCAAGCTACAATATTGGCGTAGACATTTGTGACCGCTGGGCCCGTTCAGAACCCACCCGCATTGCCCTGATCCACAAACGTTGCGATGGTGCGGTTGAACGTTTCAGCTATTCTGATCTCAAAGATCAATCAAACCGGTTGGCCAATCTATTGCGCAGCTACGGCATTGAGCGTGGTGATCGCGTGGCGTTGTTGTTGCCGCAGTGTCCCCAAACCTGTTTCGGCCACATTGCAATATATAAACTGGGCGCGATTGTTGTACCGCTGGCATCCTTGTTTGGAGTTGATGCCCTGGAGTTTCGCCTCAACAATTCTGGCGCCAGGATCGTGATCACCAATGATCAGGGGGCTAAAAAAATTGCGGCTATCCGTGGCCGGCTGAATTCGCTTGAGCAGGTGTTTAATATCGATGATGCCGGACCAGATGAACTGAACCTGGAGCGCGAGATGAGCCAGTTCAGTCCGGATTTTGATCCCGTTGAAACGTCTCCCGACGATCCCGCTTTGATGGTCTATACGTCCGGCACCACCGGCCCGCCCAAAGGCGCTTTACATGGCCACCGTGTGCTTCTGGGCCATTTGCCCGGTGTACAATTCCATCATGATTTTTTCCCCCAAGAGGGTGATTTAACCTGGACACCGGCAGACTGGGCCTGGGCTGGTGGCCTGTTGAATATACTGCTGCCGTCGCTGCATTTCGGCGTGCCCGTTCTGGCCTACAGGTTTGATAAATTCAGCCCTGAAACCGCCTTTGAACTGATGGCCGAATTCAAGGTTCGCAATGTGTTCATTCCCCCAACGGCACTGAAGATGTTGCGCATCATCGATAAGCCTGCAAAGCGCTATGATCTTGATCTCAGAACAATTGCCTCAGGCGGAGAAGCGCTTGGCCGTGAAGTCTACGACTGGGCGCAATCGCAGCTGGGGATTACCATCAACGAATTTTACGGGCAAACAGAATGCAATATTGTCCTGTCATCGTGTCAGGCAATCGGTATCAGCAAGGCCGGTGCCATTGGCCGGGCAGTCCCCGGCCACACGGTCGCAATCATCAATGATAAAGGTGACGTGCTTGAGGCTGGCAAGGCTGGCACAATAGCCATTAAAAGACCCGATCCCGTGATGTTTTTACAATACTGGAAAGACCCGGAAGCCACGGCAAAAAGATATATTGGTGACTGGCTCACAACCGGCGACCAGGGTGTGATGGACGCTGAGGGTTATATTTCATTCATCGGTCGCGATGATGACGTTATTACCAGTGCGGGCTATCGCATTGGCCCTGGTGAAATTGAAGATTGCCTGATTGGTCACGAGGCCGTGTCGCTGGCTGCAGCCGTCGGCAAGCCTGATCCTCTGCGCACTGAAATCGTCAAGGTGTTTATTGTTCTCAAACAGGGTTTTGAGGCCAGCGATGACATGGCCGACACCATTCAGGCCCATGTGCGCCAACGATTGTCGGCGCATGAATATCCGCGTGAAATCGAATTTGTAGATAGTCTTCCCCTGACGACCACCGGCAAGGTCATCCGGCGGCTGTTGCGAGATCAGGCATAGATTGCTCGCCGCACCGTCCCGGCCTTGAGCCGGGACCGATTGGTGTTTATTCGGA
>CAZJUF010000068.1:0-10649 GCA_964549055.1 uncultured Hyphomicrobiales bacterium
GTGGCACCGGCTTTAAACCTGAGCGCTTTGAGATGGTCGCAGATGTCTTTTGAATATTCTGGATCGGCGTGAGGCATTATGGTGAGGTAAAACCCACGAACGTCGGCAAATTCTTTCTGCAACAGATGCAGCATGGATTTTAGATCAGCCAGATTGGGCTGGTGTCCCTGCTTTCGCCACAACGGCCCCCACTTTACGATTGCGAGGCCGGTGGTACTCAGGGGTATGGGAATAATAATAACGCTGGCACCGCCGATAATTTTTTCACCCACCCGAAAAATTACATTTTCGACCTTGTTTTCACCCCATCTCAAGGTGTTAAAAAAATGCGTCTGTTCATGAACAACATCGTCAAATTGAGCGGCAATTTTATCCCAGGTCATGCCGTCAACATATTCCAGCTGGCAGCGCGCATCACCGGCTTCAGCAACAACACAAGCAGCTGTTTTGGGGTCGGTTAAAAACCCGTTTTGAAAGGACGTTATAAAAGTCATTAAAAGCCTTTGAATTTTCAGCGGTGACTATAGGGTTTTTAAGTTAACTTTCAGTGTGGCGGCCGGGCTTGCGCGCGAATTGGCCTGCGCTCACTGTTTGCAAGACGCGCAAACAGCCGACGCCAGTTTGGGGCGAGGCTTAGCAGGGACATTATGCCCGGTCTGGGGTCATGCCAGACATAAGACATGTGAAGGTGGGCGCGGATGCCTGCACGGGCGGCACGCCAAAATCTGGCTACGGTAGCAAGACTGGTAATCTCCCGCCGCAGCCAGGCGCTTTTGGCACTTAAGAAATCGCCATAGGTCCAGACGTAGCGGATATCGGTTCTGCCTTGCACGAAGCGGGTGTTCAGCGGTTGGTTTAATGCCATGTCTACGAGGATTGAGCTTAACTCGAGACCGGCAAATTCCGGCACCGCATGATTTCCGGCAATACGCGGATTGATTTCAAGAAAACTGATGTCGCCGGTTTCATCATCAACAAGATACTGTGCGCAGCCGATGCCGGAATAATTCAGGCTTTCAACAAGGGTTGCAGTAAAGCGCTGCAATTGCGGGTCCGGCGCAATTGTTACACCTTCCACCGCCAGCCCGGAGCCGTCTTCCATATCTGTGCGCAAGATGACAGCGTGCAGATAGCGGTATAGTTTTCCATTTCGTGCGGCAAAATAAATATTGTGGCGCTTGCCCCTGGCTTTTTTCTGAATGATCAGGCCTTTTTGCAGGTCGGGCCATTTGGGCAATTGCTGTTGTAAATCCGGTTCATCGTCAATAAACAGGGCTTTTTTACCCCCAAGGCGCTGATTTGACTCCTGCGGCCGGATCACCAGGGGAAACCCGATACTTTGAGATTTTTCGACCAGCTCGCGCTGATTGGCCGCGAAGGCAAAATCGGCGGTTGGGATTTTGTGTTTTTGTGCCAGTTCCATCATGAACATTTTGTCGAGGCAGCGTTTAATCAGGTTTGCGTCGACTGAGGCGATAGCGGCATTGCCGCATTCCAAATTCGGATGGTCGGCAAAAAACCTGACAAATTCTTCTGACACCGGGAATATGACATCAACGCTGTTTTCGCGGATAAATCGGGCCAAGCTTTTCTGGAAGCCTTCCGGGTTGGTTTTGATAGGTGGATGGTCCCAGATTTGGTTCACATAGCGGCTGTATTCCGCACCGCGATCACAACCTTCGAGACCGGAAATGATGCGGTAGCCATGGCGGGCCAAGACCCGGGCAAGGGTTAGGGTTGGGCGGTAATTTCCCAGCAGCAGGATTGTTTTCTTGTCAGACGTGACGTTCATCTTTTTGACGCCGGGGTCAGGGTCTGTGTCACAAGAAAATACAGCGTGGTTATGTGAAACGAGGCCCAGCTGAAAATCCCGAAGAATTTGGCGCTGTCTTCAATGTATACGAGGCTTGGAACCAGACTGGAAAAAACAGTGTCAACCAGCAAGGACACCGCAACGGCAACGCCGGCCACCAGTAAAATCACATAATCGGCGGCAAGAATAATGCGCCAGCTGGCGGCGGCATAGGCAAGCGCCAATGCGACGTATGTGGCCAGTACGAGATTTTGCGGAATGCCAAAATAGGGCAATACATTTTCATGCAGCAGGAAGGCATCATCCAAAGCGAGCCAGCCATTGAGCAGACCGGCGGAAAGTGCAAACCACATCAAGGCCCGCGCATTCATGCGGGCGAAAACGCAACCGGCAAACAGGCAGACAGCGGCGGTGGCTGACCACAGCATGATGCCAAGATTTGAAATGAACCCGTAAGATGTGCTGCAACAATTTTCTGAAAATCGTGCTGCTGTCACCGTGTCGAGAAACATCCATTTGGGTTCAGCCCAGGGCTGAAGCAATATGATTGCCAGAAATATCGCTGGAACCGTGAAGGTTATAACCCTGATCCAGGTATAGAGATTTTGATCATCGTTGGTCTGATGTGCAAGGCTGCGTGCATCATAGAAAAACTGTCTGGTGTCAGCGATTACCTGCATGGTTAAACCTTTTTGTATGAGGGGTTTTAAGCTTTGCCAAAGCACCCTGAATTTGAAGGCGGGACCGGTTTGTTTTTTTCAGAAAATTCATTGCCGGGATGCTGGCTTTAAGCGATTTTTTGACTTCCAGCCTGGCGTTGCTGGCGAAGGCACCCAGTTGGCCGATGCCGGTGGTGGCGAAAACACAATCATAGAGATCAAGTTTTTGGTCGCACCAGGAAAGCTTGTAAGGTTCATCGCCAGCAAGGAAATCGTAGTTAAGCAATTTGGCGCGCGCGGCCAGTTCAATGGTTTTTACCAAAAGAATTGAACCCGCCGAGCAGTTTGTAAAGACCTCCGGGCCGTATGACATTGTAAAAAGCGAGAATGTTTTTTTCTCAACGAATGCAATCAAACCGGCAATCATTTCACCATCGAGGAAAAGCCCGTAAACCCGCAAAGGATTGTTTTTGGTATCGACGCTAGCGAATTGCCTGATTGTTTGCGTTAACACCGAGCCTTGCGATTTTCTGTCAAAAGGATTTCGTTCGCCTTTTTGTTCCAGTTGAACAGATTTCCATTGTAAAATTCTGTCGATGGAGGCCTGTAATTGTGGGCCTCGTATTGCCATGAAATGTAATTTTCCGGCACGCTTCAGGCGTCTGGTTTTTTGCCTCAGGCGACTGCGTGACTTGGCGCTGCGTTGTTGCGTGTACAGATTGTTCCAATTGCTATCGAGGCAAATTGAATGTGAATCACATGAACTGCGGCGGGCGTTGGAACTCACAAATGGGTTAGCAATCCCGGCCAGGAATTTTGGCTGTCTGGTTAAATAAAAGACATCAATGCCGGATATATGGCGACTAATATGCTGGTAAATTTCCCCCACGATCGCGGTTGATAATTGTGGCAGAAATTCAGTTTTAATCAACGGGCTATTGTAGTCATTGACTTCATTTGCAGCCCACACCAGCCGCCTGAGGCCAAAATATGTCTCAGTGGCAAACGGCAGGATGAACTGGAGCTGTCCCTCTTTGAAACCGAGGATGATGAGCGGTTTTGCCCTGGTGCTCAGATTTTTGCTCTCAAACCACGCGTTTATCCAGTCAAAATTCTGAAACGGCGTATGCCAGGCGGAGCGTTGAAACTGTTTCCAGATATGTCTTACCTGGGAGAGTTGGGTTGCTGCATAAAGGCGTAGTTTGCTGCCGTTTTCCAGCTTTACTTCAGGTAAAGTGTGCCAGTTTTCGTTGCCCTTGAACTCCACAACAAAGCCACGTGCACATTCGGGCAAATTGAAACCCACATCCTCAGGTGCTGTAAATTTTCGCGTGTGGTGTCCCATTTTGGGCCTTTTTTGCGATTTAAACGGCTAAGGCCAAATAAAAAGCAAGTCTCATGCCAAAGGCCGCTAAAACTTGTCACGCAGGGTATAATATAACATGGCCAGAACCAGCAACGGTGTTCTGGCAAGGGAGCCGCCGGGAAACATCATTGTGGGAATTGAGCCCATACAATCAAACCGGCTGGCGGTGCCATCAATGGCTTGCGCTAAAACCTGGCCGGAAAATGTACCCATGCCCAGGCCATAGCCGCTGTAGCCACCGGCGGTGAGGATATTGGGGGCAAGGCGGTTGAGGTAAGGCAGGCGGTTCATGGTGATGGCCAAGGTGCCACCCCAGCCATAATCAATCCGCACATCTTTGAGTTGCGGATATATTTCTAACATGGGTTTGGTGACAAAGGCTTTGATGTCGGTTGGGAACTTGTAGCCATAATTTTCACCACCGCCAAACAACAGGCGTTTGTCGGCTGACAGGCGATAGTAATTAATGACGAATTTTGAATCTGCCACCGCCACATCATCGCGGATAAGTTCATCGGCTTTTTCCGGTGACAACGGCTCGGTGGCGATGATGAAATTATTTACCGGCATGACGCGCGCGGCAATCTTTTTTTCCAGCATTCCCAGATAACCGTTGCAGGCAATGATAGCGAATTTGGCGGATACTTTTCCGGCTGCCCCCGAAACAATGGTCGGATCAGATCTGGAGATATTTGTTACTTCAGTTTTTTCAAAAAAGCGAACACCGGCATCTTTTGCTGCGCGCGCTAGCCCAAGGGCAAAATTGAGCGGGTGCAGGTGGCCGGCACTGGTGTCCAACGAGCCGCTGAAATAGGCGTTTGTACCAAGCATCTGGCGAATTTCAGCCTTGTCAATAAAACGCACCTTTTCATGGCCGTATGTGGAGCGCAGGTGCTCTACGTCTTCTTGGGAATGCCGGGAAAACCGGGCGCGATGATTGGCATGCAGGACGCCGGGTTTAAAATCACAATCAATTTCGTATTGTTTGATGAGGTCGTGCACCAGTTGGTTGGCTTCAAGGCCAAGCTGCCACAGGTCTTTGGCGGCTTCAAGACCGACCATTTTCTCAATCTTTGATTGTTCGATGCGCAGACCTATGCCCAATTGTCCACCATTGCGACCCGATGCGCCCCAGCCGATGCGGTGGGCATCCAGCACAACTACGTCGTAGTTTTTTTGCGCCAGATGTAAAGCAGCGGACAGGCCGGTGTAGCCCGCACCTATGATGCAGACATCACAATCTATGTCTCCGGCGAGAGCTGGAAACGAAGGCAGCTCATTGCAGGTGGCATGATAATAGGAGGGTGGATAACGTCCCTGCCGGTCATTGGCGTAAAGTACATTCATGGAACTTAAGCCGCTGATTTCATCAAACCGTCTTTGGTCAGCAAATCGAGCGTCATATCAAGAGATTTGAACGCAAGCCCAACCAATTCGTCAATCTGCGACGTAGAGATGTTTAACGGTGGCGAGATTACCATAACATCGCCAACCGAGCGCATAATCAGGCCATTGTCAAAACAGAAATTACGGCAGGTAATACCTACATTGCTGTCGTCGCTGAAAGTTGCGCGCGCGGCTTTGTCTGGGGTTAGTTCAATGGCCGCCATCATGCCGCAAATACGCGCTTCACCGACCAGAGGGTGGTTGCTGAGAGATTGCCATTTTTCTTTAAGATAAGGTGCTGTCTTGGTGGCAACGGTTTCGATCAAGTGTTCATCTTCCATGATGCGAAGGTTTTCAAGGGCAACGGCGCAAGCTGCGGGGTGGCCGGAATATGTGTAGCCATGGTGAAAATCGCCACCCTTTTCGCTCAGAACATTGGCGACCTTGTCGCTGACGACAGAAGCGCCAACCGGCAGGTATCCCGATGTCAGCCCCTTGGCGATGGTCATAATGTCCGGGGTTATGTCGAAAGTTTCACTGGCAAACCAGTTGCCGGTGCGGCCAAAGCCGGTGATGACTTCATCAACAATCAGCAGGATGTCATGCTTGCGGCAAATGCGTTGTATTTCCGGCCAGTAGGTCTCAGGCGGGATAATTACGCCACCGGCACCTTGTACGGGTTCGGCGATAAAGGCTGCAACCTTATCAGCTCCAATGCGCTCAATTTCGGTTTCAAGTGCGCGGGCGCGGGCGAGGCCGAATTCGTCCGGTGAGCTGTCACCGCCTTCAGCCCACCAGTAAGGTTGGTCAATATGGCTGATATCGGGGATGGGCAAACCGCCTTGTTCATGCATGGCACTCATGCCGCCAAGCGAGGCTGCGGCCACGGTTGAGCCGTGATAGCCGTTTTTACGTGCGATGATGGTTTTTTTGTCTGGCTTACCTAAACTGGCCCAATAATGGCGCACCATGCGCACGTTGGTGTCGTTGGCTTCTGAACCGGAGCCGGCAAAAAACACATGATTTAAAGTGCCGGGAGCAAGTTCGGCCAACCGTGCGGCCAGCATTACCGCAGGCGGGTGGGTGGTCTGGAAAAATGTGTTGTAATAGGGCAGTTGCGACATTTGACGCGCTGCTGCATCAACAAGTTCCTGACGACCATAGCCGAGGTTTACGCACCATAGACCGGCCATGCCATCAAGCAGTTTTTCACCCTCACTATCCCATAAGTATACACCATCGGCACGCGTGATGACGCGTGCGCCTTTGGCGTTCATGGCAGCGCGGTCGCTAAAGGGGTGGATGTGGTGAGCTGCGTCAAGGGCTTGCAGTTCGCTCGTCGGCAGGTGGTTATCTAGTGTTGCCATGGTAATGTCCTATACGTTCAAAAGCAGGTAGTCGCGTTCCCACGGTGTAATGACCGCAGAATAATCGTCGATTTCAGATTTTTTGATAGCGCGAAAAAGCTGGCAAAAATCATTGCCAAGCATGTCGGTGATTTCGGTTTTTCCGGCAAACAATTCAAGTGCCACATTCAAGCTATGCGGCATTGTGAGGTCGGATTTATATGCCTCGCCAATCATGGCATCTCGCGGGCTTAACGCCATTTTCATGCCGATAAATCCGCTTGCCAGACACGCTGCCAGTGCCAGATAAGGATTGCAGTCCATGCCAATGATGCGATTTTCGACGCGGCGTGCAACAGGTGGTGATAGTGGAATGCGTAATCCGGTGGTGCGGTTGTCTTCACCCCATTCGAGATTTACCGGGGCTGAATGTGCGGCAATAAACCGCCGGTAGGAATTGACGTAAGGGGCGATGAGACAAAACACTGAGGGTAGATGTTGTTGCTGCCCGGCAATGAAACCATAAAACAATTCTGACGGCTGGCCATCTTCGCGGCTGAAAATATTTTTGCCGGTTTTTTTGTCAACAATGCTTTGGTGAATGTGCATGGCACTCCCCGGCTCACCCTGCATTGGTTTGGCCATGAAGGTGGCAAAGCAATCATGTTTGAGGGCTGCTTCATGGATGGTGCGCTTGAGACAGAAAACCTGGTCGGCAAGAGCAATTGCACTGCCATGTTTCAGATTAATTTCAATCTGGCCCGAGCCGTCTTCCTGCACCACGCCATCAATGTCAAAGCCTTGTGCTTTAGCAAAACCTTGAATGTCGTCAATTATCGGGCCGTACTCGTCGAGAACGCTCAAGGAATAGACTTGGCGCTTGACAGTGTTGCGCCCGGTGCGGCCGGATTTGGGTTTTACCGGCAAATTTGGATCTGTGTGAGGTTCTGTCAGGTAAAATTCAAGCTCCGGGGCAACCACCGGTTGCCAGCCTTCGCGGTCGTAATAGGATAATACCCGTTTGAGAACATTGCGCGGTGCCAGCCCCACCGGTTCGCCGTCCTGGGTGGAGACATCATGGATAACCTGCAAGGTCACGTCTTTTGTCCATGGACATGCAACGGTTGTCGCCAGGTCCGGGGTTAAAACCATGTCGGCTTCTGTCCACTGATTTTCCACTTCCATCTCGGCGTAGTTGCCGGTGACGGTCTGATAAAAAAGCGAATCAGCCAGAAGCATGCTTTCAGTCGGGGAGAATTTTTCAATTGCCACGGTTTTGCCGCGCGTACCTCCGGCGATATCAGCAATGATGCAGGCAACCTGATCAATTTTCCGGCCCCCGAGCCATTGATGGAAGGACGCAGGTCTCGACTCAAGCCATTTGGGAGATTTGGTCACACACCCTCCTGTTTCAAAAAATCCGCCATCATTGTGGCAATAAGGGGCGATGATAATTCCCCGGAAAGATCATCGTTTCTGCGTGCCATGACTTCATCGGGTAAAACGTATTTGCGCGCATTGAACAGGCCAGCGATAAATTCGGCATCAAACTCCGGGTGGGCCTGGATCGACAACGCCTTGTTGCCATAGGCAAGGGCTGCATATTTGCAGAAAGATGAAGACCCGATAACCTCGGCATCTTGCGGCGGTACAACCACCTGATCTTGATGCCAGGCCATCAGGTCGATGCCATCTTCAGCCTTGTCGAGCTGATAGTGCTGTTTACCGACGGACCAACCACCGGTAAATTTCTCGACTTTGCCGCCAAGGGCCTGGGCCAAAACCTGGTGGCCAAAACAGACACCGATAATTGGCACGCTTTGGTTGTAGGAATGACGAATAAAATTTTCCAGCGGTGCTATCCAGTCATGATCTTCATAAGCACCATATTTTGAACCGGTAATGAGCCAGCCATCGGCCGAATTGACCGACGGTGGAAATTCGCCCTCGACAACGCGAAAGCCTTCAAACTCAAAACCAAAGCCATCGAGGAAACGCGCAAACACCGCGTCATATTCGCCGTATTCTCCAACCAGTTCTTCCGGGCACAGGCCGGCTTGCAAAATTCCAATCTTCACAAGCGCCCCACTGCGTTGGTTTTTGCACCGTTTTTAATGGCCAGCAGACACAGCCAGTCATGGGCAATTGTGGCTGCGGCAATGGCGGTAATCTCGGCATGATCGTAAGCCGGTGCGACTTCAACAATATCCATGCCAATGAGATTGAGATCACCCAGCCCGCGAATAAATTCGAGCGCCTGCCAACTGGCCAGACCACCCGCAACCGGTGTTCCGGTGCCCGGGGCAAAAGCTGGATCAAGGCCATCAATATCAAACGAGATATAAACCGGGGCATCGCCTGCGCGTTGTTTGATGATGTCGAGGGCGGCATCCATACCGTTGCGGTGTACCCACGGGGAGGTAAGGATTTCAAAACCCATATCACTGTCATTAAACGTGCGCAGACCAATCTGGGTTGATTTGGCTACATCAATAATGCCGTCATTGAGCGCGCGTGCAAACATAGAACCATGATCAAGGCCGATGCCATCATCTTCCCAGGTGTCGCAATGGGCATCAAACTGTATCAGGGCTATGGGGCCATGCTTTTTTGCATGCGCCTTCAGCAATGGATAAGCGACGAAATGATCGCCGCCAAACGACAGCATCTTGGCACCGCTGGCCAGAATGTGATCGGCGTGGGCCTCAATGGCAGCGGGGATGGTTTCAGGGTGATGGGGGTCGAGAAAGCAATCGCCAAAATCTGTCACTTTAAGGGTTTCAAAGGGATCGATGCCGAAGGGGAAGGACTTGAGCTCGGCCAATTGAACCGAACCGGCGCGGATGGCCCGGGGGCCAAGCCGACAACCGGGGCGAAAGGTTACCGCACAATCATACGGTATACCGCTCACCACCACATCAACGCCTTGCAACTCGCGGGTATATTTGCGCCGCATAAAACTTAACGCACCACCATAGGTCATTTCCGGCCAACGCTGGTTGAGGTCATCGACCCTAAAGGCCTGATCGCAATCTGTTTTACTCATTCAAGAGATCTTTCTGGGTTTCATCTGTATTGAGGCGATTACAACACCGATGGCAACAATCACGATGATGATGGTGGCCAGAGCATTGATGTCGGGGCTGACGCCGAGGCGTACTTTTGAGAAAATAACCATCGGCAGGGTTGAAGCCCCCGGCCCGGAAACAAAGCTGGCAATGACCAGATCATCCAGTGACAAGGTAAACGACAACAGCCAGCCTGAAACCAGAGCCGGTGAAATCATTGGCAGGGTGATATCAAAAAATACCCGCACCGGTTTTGCGCCAAGATCAAGGGCTGCTTCTTCCAGGCTTCCATCCATATCAATCAGGCGTGATTGCACCACGATGGCGACATAGGCCATGGAGAAAGTTGTATGGGCGATGATGATGGTGGTGAGGCCGCGCCCGGCAGGCCAGCCGAAAATTGATTCCATGGAGATGAACAACAACAATAACGACAGGCCGATGATAACATCAGGCATAACCAGAGGTGCTGTTATCATGCCGCTCAGCAGGTTCTTGCCGTGAAATTTGCGAAAGCGAACCAGAACAAAGGCCGCTAAAGTTCCCAGTACCATTGCCAGCGAAGCACTTATAAAGGCGATCTTGAGGCTGATCCAGGCGGCACCAAGAATTTGCGGGTCGCTCAAAAGCTTGCCATACCATTTGGTGGAAAACCCTGACCACACGGTCACCAGTTTGGATTCATTGAAGCTGAAAATTATCAGCGAGATAATCGGAATGTAAAGGAAGGCAAACCCGAGTATTGTGGCGATGGTTATGAACCATGAGGTTTTTTTCATGACGCTGCCCCCGCGCTAGCGTTTTGGGCATTGCGCAACAACATGATCGGGATAACCAGCAATACCAGCATAACGACGGCAACAGCTGAAGCTACCGGCCAGTCGCGGTTGGAGAAAAATTCGTTCCACAAAACCTTGCCGATCATCAGCGTATCAGGGCCACCCAAAAGAGCCGGAATAACGAATTCACCGATCACCGGGATAAACACCAGCATCGACCCGGCAATGATAC